>CAZUEI010000090.1:0-7673 GCA_964618985.1 uncultured Chloracidobacterium sp. | reverse complement strand
TAACGTCTTTGCCTTTTTGGTTGATGATCGTGTCGATCGCGACTGCCGTTTTACCCGTCTGGCGGTCACCGATGATAAGCTCACGCTGGCCGCGGCCGATGGGAACCATCGAGTCGATAGCTTTCAAACCGGTCTGCAGCGGCTCTTTCACGGGCTGGCGATCGATGATGCCCGGAGCGATACGCTCGATCGGGAAATAGGTATCGGTTATGATCTCACCCGCTTCATCAATAGGATTGCCAAGAGCATCGACCACGCGGCCGATCATCGCGTCGCCGACGGGAACGCTCATGATCCGCTTGGTACGTTTAGCTTCGTCGCCCTCTTTGATCTTTTGAAAATCGCCAAAAAGCACGCAGCCGACCTTGTCTTCTTCAAGGTTCAATGCGAGGCCGCGGACGCCGTACGGAAACTCCAACAGCTCGCCGGCCATGACCTTTTCGAGGCCGTAAATTTCGGCGATGCCGTCACCGACCTTAATGACAGTGCCGACCTCGTTGACGGTCATCGACGCGTCAAAATTTTCGATCTGGGCACGAATTATCTCGTTTATTTCGTTAGCTTTAATTGCTTCCATGATTATCCATTAACTAGTTGTTCTTTAAGATTTTCCAATTTCGTCTTTACCGAACCGTCATATACGGTCGAGCCAATGCGGGTGACGACCCCGCCAATAATTTCTTTATTAACCGTGTAATTTACAGTTACCTTTTTGCCGGTCAGCTTTGCGAGGCCGCTCTCAAAATCGGCACGCTCGTTTTGCGGCAATTCTCTGGCGGATGTGATCTCCGCCAGGACAACGCCGCCGCGTTCTTCGAGGACGGTCGCGAAACGTTCGTTTATCTCCGCAAGGTCCATCAAACGGCTGTTTTGCAAAAGCACCCGAACAAAATTGGCGGTCGTCTTGGTCGGTTTGGTTTTTGCGATCAGGCTCTCTAAAACCTTTTCCTTATTCGCGTGCGTGATCGCCGGATTGCTGAATACGGTCTGCAGCTCGTCGTTTGACTTAAAAAGTTCGCCCCAGCCGGCAAGCTCGGCTTTGACGGCCTCGGCATCGCCGGATTCGAGGACGACATCGGCGAGTGCGGCGGAGTAGCGGCGGGCGATGGTTTCTGTGCTCATTTTAGTTTAGCCCTCCGATCTCTTGAATGCTCGCTTTAACGAGTCGGACGTCCTTTTCGCCGTCTATCTGAGCACGCAATTTTTCTTCCGCAAGGCGAATGCTCTCCTCGGCGGAAAACCGCCGCAGCTCCGCTTGAGTCTGTTTACCCAAACGCGACAGATCTCCTTCAGTTTGCTGGCGGAGCCGTTCGGCCTCGATCTTTGTCTGCTCGGCGAGACGGTTTTTCTCGGCCGCAGCTTCGTCCTTTGCTTTTTGAATGATGGTAGCTTTTTCGGTCTCAAGCTGTGCGAGTTTGGCTTCGGCGGCGGTCAGCTTGGCAAGCGCGGCCTGCTTTTCTTCCTCGGCTTTTATCAGTTCGGCACGTATCTCTTCACGTTTTGTCTTAAATGCATCGCTCAAAGGCTTTTTCAAAAGATAGACCATCACGGCAATGAAAACCGCAAGATTGAGGAACTTCCATGCCTCAAAGCCGGGAATATTCAGATAGTCCTCATAAAAGCGCATAAAACCGCCCGAGGCGCCGCCACCGGCCGCGAAAAGGAGGATAAAAGTGTTAAAAAAAGCAAACATAAAAACTTAGGCTTTCAAAATATTTGCAGCGATCTTGTCCGCGATCTTTTCAGCGTCCGTCGCGATCGACGCCCTTGCGGCCGCTTCCTGCTTTTCAAGGTCGGCTTTGCCCGCATTAAACCTTTCGGCAACCTCGGCTTTTACTTCACCGAGCTGCTTGTCTCTCGCCGCCGCCGCCGCTTTTTGCTCTTTTTCGATAAGCCCATAACCTTCGGAGCGGGCGTCGAGCAGTTCGTGAGTATAGCGGGACTCTTTTCCCTCGACATCCTTGAGAATTCCCACGGCCTCGCTGGAATGGCCGCCTTTGCTCTTTTCACGCGCCTCGAGAACACGATTTATCGGGCGATAAAGCGTGCGATTTAGCAGCCAGATCATCGCCAATATCATCGCGATATGGATAAAAAGTGTGCCGTCCGGAAAAAGCTGGATCGTTTCGGCAAAGAGAAGCAGATGCATATAGGTCTTTTATAGAGCGTTATCGGACAAAACCGCCCGATTCTCAAAAGATATAAGAGTATCACGCGGGCGTTTTTAGGGTCAAGGAAGCCTAGTCAGACCGTTAACCGGAGCCGTAAAGTTATTAAATTACAGCCGTTATGCTAAAGTTTTTTCAGCAATAAGTATGTCCACGGCTCCAAAAAAAGCAAAGACCAGAGCCCCGCGAAACCGTACGATCGAACTGAACGAGGCCGATGTCAAACGTCTTCGACCAAAAATTATCTACGCGGATAAACAGCGGGATTTGCATGATCTGACAAATGCGATCATCTGTGGCGATGCCTTCGAAGTGCTTAGCCGGTTGGAGGGAAAGCGCTTCGACCTTCTATTTGCCGACCCCCCCTATAACCTGACAAAAGAGTTTGGTGCGGAGAAATTTAAACAAAAGTCATCAGATGAGTACGAAGAATGGATTGATTCCTGGTTAAGACTGTGTGTACCGCTTCTTACTCCAGAGGCTTCGATCTATATCTGCGGTGACTGGCGCTCGTCCTCCGCTATTCAACGGGCAGGATCGCGCTATTTTAAGCTTCAAAACCGTATCACCTGGGAACGTGAAAAAGGACGAGGAGCAAAAGCAAATTGGAAGAATACTGCTGAAGATATTTGGTTCTTTACAGTTTCAGACAAATATTTTTTTAATCTTGACGCCGTAATGCAGCGACGTCGCGTGATCGCACCATATCGTGAAAATGGTAAACCCAAAGACTGGAAGGAGGCAAAGGACGGCAAATTTCGCGATACGCACCCGTCAAATATCTGGACAGATATGAGTGTTCCTTTCTGGTCCATGCCGGAGAATACCGACCATCCGACACAAAAGCCGGAAAAACTCCTAGCAAAGATCATTTCTGCCAGCCTAGAAGATGATGGTCTTATTCTTGATCCATTCGGCGGCTCTGGTACAACGGCGGTCGTTGCCGAAAAGATGGGGCGTGATTTTGTAATGATTGAATCCGATGAGAACTATTGTCTTTTAGCCCAAAAACGACTTGCAATGGCAGAAACAGATCGCACAATTCAGGGAATGAACCGGGGCCTATTTTGGGAACGTAATTCGGATCAATCCCAAAAACCCGTAGAACTCTGATTCTTCGGCTTTCTTTTGTGTCCTTTGTGTCTCTGTGGTGAAATCGTTTTATGAAGATCGCGACGTGGAATGTAAATTCGATCAGGCTCAGGCTTGATACGTTGATGGAATGGTTGAAGAAGACCGATACCGACGTTTTGTGTGTGCAGGAAACGAAAGTTGTCGATGGTGATTTTCCTTACGGGCCGATCAATGACGCGGGCTATCACGTCGCTTTTTTTGGACAGAAATCTTACAACGGTGTCGCGATACTTTCGAAACACGATATCGATGATGTACAGAAAGGCTTTCACGATGATGACGACGAACAGCCCAAACGCCTCATCGCCGCCACGATCAAAGGTGTTCGCATCGTCAACACCTACATCCCGAACGGCACCGAGCTGTGGACCGATAAATTTACGTTCAAACTCGATTGGCTGCAGCGGCTGAGGAAGATGTTCGACGATGAATGCGACCTGAACAAAGACGTTTTGCTCTGCGGTGATTTTAATGTCGCGCCCGATGAGCTTGACGTCTGGGACGTGCCGATATGGACAGGCAAGCTGCATTTTTCAAAGCCTGAGCGTGCCGCGATCCATCACGTCAAGCAGTGGGGATTTGTCGATGTTTTCCGCAAAATGAACGGCAATGTTCAGGAGTTTTCGTGGTGGAACTATCGCGAAGGCGCTTGGCAGCGAAATCGCGGCCTGCGCATCGACCACATCTGGGTCTCGCCGCCGCTCGCCGACAAATGCTCCGGTTGTTGGATCGACAAAGAACCGCGCGGTGGCGAAAAACCAAGCGATCACACGCCGGTCGTTGCCGAATTTGATATAGGATGAACAAAAGGAGTAAGAAAACATGACTCTTAATTACCGCTGTAAGATCATTTTGCGATCAGCCATCTTATTAGTTGCATTAGTTTGTACCGTTGGCTTTGCACAACAGCCGCAAACACCTTGCTCAACTGCCTCGAAGTTTGGCCCCGATGACCAGATCGGCAACGTTAACTACATAACGCCGGCAAAGACGCTTGCGGCGACAAAACTCGTCACTAAGGGCAAATCTTACCGGCTCGGGATCGAGACAAATAAGAACACGCCGGCATACGGCACGCGCAAGTTTGCTATAACAGTGCTGCAGCCGGACCAAGCCGGCGGAGCTTCGCTTGGGCCGACCAAGACAACTTATAACGACGATATTATTACAGGTTGGGTCGGCGTCGGTTCGCAGCTTGACGGTTTAGGCCACGCGGGCATCGACGGGCTTTATTTCAACTGCAACAAGGCCGCCGACTTTACTCGCGCAGACGGCCTTACAAAGCTAGGCATCGAAAATGTGCCGGCCATTGCCACGCGTGGCATACTGCTCGATATGGCCGGTTACTTTGGTACTGACATGGTAAAAGAGGGGACTGCTTTCAACCGCTCCGAGATCGACGGCGCAATGAAACGGCAGGGCATCAAATCTGTCGAGAAAGGCGATGTCGTGCTTTTCTATACAGGCTGGCTAAAATTGATCGGTAAAGACAACAAACGCTACATCTCTGGCAATCCCGGCCTCGGCCGCGAAGGAGCGCGTTACCTTGCTTCGCTCGGCGTTGCTATGGTCGGAGATGATACGTCGAACTTCGAGGTCATCCCATTCGAGAGCGGCTCCGGCATTTACGAGGTTCACCAGATCCTGCTCACGCAGAACGGCATCTACATACTTGAAAATATGAATACTGAGGAAATGGTGCGCGATCAGGCATGGGAATTCCTTTTCACGCTCGGCTCCGCACGCATTACCGGCGGCGTGCAGGCGCTCATCAATCCAATTGCAATAAAATAGCCAATCGGACAGAATAAGCGATAGCCTACGGCGGTAGCTAACTACTGCGGCGACGAGTTTCTGCCACGAGAGCAACCACACCCTGCTTGATGAAATCACGCGTAGTCTCGTCAGTAAGGTTGCCGTTTTCGTCAAATTTTTTGGCGGCACTGCCGATCATCACTTCCGGCTTGTTTAGCGGAAACATATTAAGAAAGACCATCGTCTGCCGCAGGTGATACTGCATTCTGGCGGTGCCGACCGCTCCGGACGAGGCACCCATTATGAGCGCGGGCTTGCCTTCCCATGCACTATCACCATAAGGACGCGACGCCCAATCGATCACATTCTTGAGATGGCCGGGAATCGAGTAGTTGTATTCCGGCGATGAAAAAATAACGGCATCGGCCGCACGGATCGCGGCTTTGAGTTTCATCACATTCTCTGGCGGATCTTGCTCGCGGTCCTGGTTGAACGGCGGAAAATCTGAAATATCAAATATTTCGATCTCTGCGTCGTCACCGCAAAGCTGCTGCGCCGCCACGAGCGCCGCGGTATTAAAAGAGCCTTTTCGTAAGCTGCCGGAAAAGCCAATTATTTTTATTTTGTCAGTCATAATTTTAAGGCTAGCATGAATCACTTTCTGCCGCATCATACTTTCGGACTAGAAAAATGTCATCCGATCTGCACCGCCGTCATTGATATTGACCCTCCGTCGAATCCGTCAATGGGAAACGCGACTTTTTCACCGTCGCGTTTCGCGCCCAATGCATAAAGCAGCGGCAAATAGTGATCCGGTGTCGGAATGGAGAGCAACGCGTCGCGCCCCAACGTCTCGTAATTTATCAGCGGTTTATGTTCATCGGTTGAAATCAACTCGCGCGCCTTTTCGTCAAATCGCATCGCCCAGTCAAACGGCTCGACGCCGTGCTTGCCCCAGGCATAGGTGTGCAGATTGTGAACAATATTACCGCTGGCAACTATCAAAATGTCTTCGTCGCGAAGCCGGGAAAGTTTTGTGCCGAGCTCGTAATGAAATGCCGCAGGTTCGTTTTCATTAATAGACAGCTGGACGACCGGAACGTCAGCCCTGGGAAACACGTGAACCAGCACCGACCATGTACCGTGATCGAGGCCCCAATGTTCTTTATCAAGTCGCACATCTTCGCCAAGAAGCTCACTAACCCGCTTCGCCAGTTCCGGTGAACCTGGTGCGGGATATTGAACCTCAAACAACTCGCGCGGAAAGCCACCAAAGTCATGGATCGTGCGCGGTTCGATCATGGCAGTTACCGCAGTTTCGGGAACATACCAGTGCGCAGAAATGCACAGGATAGCCTTTGGCCCTCGCACCGAACTGCCAATTGCGCGCCAGGCCCGCGTGTATCCGTTGTCGGCCAACGCATTCATTGGATCGCCGTGGCCAAAGAAGATTGTGGGCATCGGAGTAGTCATTTTTAATATTCTTTTAAGAGCTGATCCTATGATGCGATTGTAAAACGAATGCGTATAAGTTATCGTAACAAAAATAAAATAATATCGATCTAATATATAGGAGGATATATGATCGCTCATTTTTCTATTCCGTCACAGACACCTCGCGAAACCGCACTTTTCTTTGCAGCCGTGATCGACGGAACCGTGTTTGATTTCCCGGTCGTGCCAGGCGCATCTATTGCTGTTGCTAACGACAACTCTGGCCTCGCTGTTGAGGTTTACCCATTCGATATGGCACATCATCCGGGAGCGGGTGCAGTTGATCCCGATCTCAGACCCAACGGGCCTATGACGATGCCCTGGGAAGACCAGATATTTCCCGAACCGGGCGAGCCAACCCACTCGGGATTTCACTGTGCGATGTCAACTAACATTCCTGAGCCTGAGATCATTGCACGTGCCGAGGCTCTCGGTTGGCGGGCACTGGCGTGCGATCGCGCGGGTGTGTTCGGCCTTGTTGAAGTGTGGGTGGATAACAAGTTTCTTGTCGAGGTGCTTGTGCCGAAGGAAGTTGAACGGTATCGAGCATTTATGCATCCTAAAGGCTGCGCACAGATGTTCGGGCCAGGCACGTTGCCTCCGCCGCTCTCGTAGCCTCATACAGGTTGGACACGCAGCCGTACAAAATATTAAACTGTCGTTTGCAGATTATGGATGTTCGTAAGGCAATTTTGATATTTTTCGGCACCGTCTGCGTCGGGCTTGGATTTTTGGGTATATTTCTGCCTCTGATGCCGACGACCGTCTTTCTGCTGTTGGCCGCATACTGCTATTCGCGAAGCTCCGACCGATTTCACAACTGGCTTTTGAACAACCGCTGGCTCGGTAGATACATTAAAAATTACAAGTCCGGCGAGGGCATCAGCGTTCGACAAAAGGCGACAACCATATCGGTCCTCTGGGCGACGATCGGATTTAGCATCTGGTATGTTGCCGGAGCTTTTTGGCTCACGCTGTTACTCGCCGCCGTCGCCATCGGCGTCACTATCCACCTAGTGATGATAAAAACATACCGCCCCGAAACAACTGTAAACACCCAACCTTCTCAGATCGAAGAAGCCTGAGCCTCTTACCGCTTTCTTATTAGTTCTTTAGTTCTCT
>CAZUEI010000089.1:0-7725 GCA_964618985.1 uncultured Chloracidobacterium sp. | reverse complement strand
TCTCGCGGGCGTTCGACTCGGCGAGACGTTGCTGTTCTGCGCCTTCTCTTACCCTTTGTGCTGTGGTTTTTTGTTTTGAAAGTCCTTCCAATTCTTTTCTCCGTCCTTGATATAATTGTCCTGGTTCTTTTCCCATGCTTCTTTCGCTTCCTTGTTGTAATTTAGATATAGTTTGCCGTCAAAGATCTTCCACATTTGCGGATCGCCGTCGGCGGTATAGCCGTGCGAAACCGCATACGAGCAATAGCCGCCAAATTGAGGCGCAAACGCGGCGGGATCGGTCTTGAATTTGTTTAGGTTCTCCGCCGAGGCAAAGAGCCATTTAGCGCCGTTCCATGTAAATTCGAATGTTGGATTTCCACGAACAGCCGCCTCTTCTGCAAAAAATGCGACTGCGTCATAGCCGCGAACCGCCAATCCGGATGCGTCTGTGTTAATCACCTCAACTGCCTCGCGGCGAGAACATGCAACTGCAAAGATCGAGACTAGAACAAGTAGAAGTATGTAAATGTATTTCATATAGTTATTTTTCGATCAGTCTGACCGCGTGTCCGTCGGGATCACGAAACATCGCCGCCTTTCGAAAACCGAGTTGGCTATTCGGAAAGGTGACGAGGCCGCCTGAGATAAATTCTGCCTTGTAATTTCTCAGGAAAGTTGCCGCATCGTTTGCCGCGAAACTCGTCTCCCAATGCCAGAGGTCACTGCAGCGCGTGTCGTTTGGAAAAGGACGCCCGTCAGTGGGTGCCACATACTCGAGGAATTCGACCGCGATACCCTCCTCTTTCGGTCTGAGACCAGTGATGTGCAGCTTTGCACCAAAAACATTATTGAGGTGTTCCTGTTCAGTGCCGTAATTATCACTTGTCCCGGCAACGGTCAGTCCAAGTGTGTCGCGATAAAACTTCAGGCTGGTTTCCGAATCGCCGACCACTATCGCAGTGTGATCTATGCCAAGAAAAAGCTTTCCGTTTTTTGCCAGGTCATGCCATTTTTGTGAACCCTTTCCGTCAGGAAACTGCAAGATCTCGAGAACGTGATTGTCGAAGTCTTTGAAATAGAATGCCTTTATCCCGGCCGCAGCGGTTATGTACGCGGGCAGGGTTTGCGGCGCGGTTGACGCGTACCGAACCTTATTTGAACGCAAAACCTGATACGCCTTGTCCATGTCAGACACGATGATCGCAATATGCTGAAACCAACGGTCGTTGCTTCGTGAATCTACCGGAATTGGCCGGCCCTGCGGCGTTATGTATTCCGTCAACTCGAGCGTTTCGCTGCCCAGCTTTAGATCGACGACTCGCACCCGTGCGCCAAATACGCCGGAGAGATGCTCAAAATCCGGACCCCACACCTCAGTGTCAGTAACCTTTTCAAACGGCAAAACGCGTGTGTAAAAATCGATCGCATTGTCCATGTCCGAGACGGTAAAACCAACGGATTCGATATGCGTAATTGCCTGGCCGTGTGTCGTTGACAAGAACGCCAACATAGCAAGTAACGCGGCGATCAGCCATCCGAGCGGAATTTCCAAAGTTTGTTTTGTTCTTGCGTTAGTCATGGTCTTTCTAATTCATTCTTTCCAATAAATGCTTGCCGACACGCAGGGCGTTAGCCATTATCGTCAGAGCCGGATTTACGGCAGAACTTGACGGGAAGAAGCTGCCGTCAACGACGTAAAGATTGTTTATGTCGTGCGTTCTGCAATTGACGTCGAGAACTGATTTTTTTGGATCATCGCCGAAGCGGAGCGTGCCGTTTTGATGGGCAACGCCGGCGAGCGGAATTTGCTCGGCTAGATAAAGATTGCGCGAAAACAATCCCTGGTGACATTCGCCGCCGTGGATGTCGCATTTTCGCTGATTTTTCATCAGGTGCTTGAGTTTATCCTGCAGACGCTTGTGGGCCTCAAGATTGTTTGGCGTGTAAGAAAGGACAATTTTGCCGTCTTCATCAAGCGTCACGCGGTTTTCCGGACGCGGCAGATCTTCGGTCGTCAGCCAAAAATCAAGCGAGTGTTTTGCCATCTGATCAAGAGCAAAACCGGGAGCGATCGCCGGTGCACCCGCCGACAGAGTAACGCCGTCCAGTTTTCCGACAAACGAGATATGTCCCATTGGATATGGAAAATCTTCCGATCCAAAATAGAAGTCGTTGACTCCAAGTGTTTTTTGAAAGACTGTCGGGTTCGGGCATTTTGAAACCGCCAGCAAAACCGAATTGACATGCCCCATATAGTTTCGGCCAACCTGATCGGAACTGTTTGCGAGGCCGTTCGGATGTTTGTCATTTGCCGACCGCAATAGAAGCGCAGCGGAATTTATTGCACCGGCTGAAACGACGATCAGATCTGCCGAGTATTTTTCCTGCTCACCTTCGCGTTCGACATTTACCGCTGTGATCTTTCGCCCGCTCTCATCGGTTTCGAGTTTTGTGACCATTGCGTTTGTCAGCAGCGTCACGTTTGGAAAGTCTAATGCCGGCTCGACGCCACAGATATGGGAATCTGATTTTGCGTTAACCATGCAGGGAAACCCGTCACATGTCGCGCAGCGTATACAATTACTTTTGCGGTCGTTCTCTTTTAACTGAATCCCGAGCGGCACATGAAACGGCTTAACGCCCATAGCTGCAAAGTCTTCGGCCAAGTGTTGAATTCGCGGCTCGTGGCTAACGGCGGGATGCGGAAATTCGGAGCTCCGGTGCGGCTCGGTCGGATCTTCTCCGGCTGCACCGTGAACGTGATAAAGCTCCTCGGCCTGAGTGTAAAACGGCTCCAGATCGTCATACGAAATCGGCCAGGAAGGTGAGATGCCGTCGTAGTGTTTCAATTCGCCGAAATCTTCCTTTCGCATCCGGAAAAGCGCGGCGCCGTAGAATTTCGTGTTTCCGCCGACGTTGTAATTAGTGTGCGGATGAAGCGGCTTACCCTTGTTGTCATACCACACCTCTTTTGTGTTGTATTTGCCTTCGACATTTACGGCGCGTGAATTCCAGTTGGCCGGCTCGCGCTTTACAAAATCGCCGCGTTCGAGAATAAGTATCTTCTTGCCCGATGGCGCCAGTTTGCGGGCAAGCGTCCCGCCGCCTGCTCCGGTGCCGATAATAATTACGTCGTAGTGTCCGTTTGCCATATAAATCTCCAAAGATATTCACCACAGAGCCACTGAGGACACAGAGGTAAATCCAAATAATTTTTATGTACTCGTCGCCGAAAATTTAGGCCCCACGACCCTGGAATTCTCAGTGCTCTCTGTGCCTCTGTGGTGAATATTTTCCCAGTCGCAGTTGAATATGCACCGCATTCGGTTGTGGTGGTGCAGCTTTGCGCAGAACACTGATCTAAGTCCGCGAGCACGGACAAATACCTCAGCAGCGGCCAGCATTGCGATCGGTGGTGCGATGAAATAGATCCACAAGCTTGACCACGTTCCGGCAAAAGCCGCCGATGCGAATGACCGTGCCGGGTTCATGCTCATTCCGGATATTGGCGATTCAACGGTGATATAAGCAGCCACAAATATGCCTGCAAAATACGGTGTCAGACGCGACCATTTTGCCGAATTGCTGGTCCACAAGATCATCGTCATCATAAAAAATGAAATAATGACCTCGGCAAAAAAAGCCGCACCGACACCGTATCTGCCAGGGACCGTAGCAACAAAATTCACCGCACTGTTCCCGAGCAAACTGCCCAGGATCATCCACGCTGCCAAAACACCGGCCAGACCGCCGGCGAACTGCGAAAACATGTAAAATGCCGCGTCCGCATTAGCGATCTTGCCCAATCTTAGAAACGTCAGCGTTACCGCCGGATTAAAATGCGCACCTGAGCGTTTTCCCCACGGCGAACAGATGATCCCTATCGCTGTAATTCCCATTGCTGTGCCCATCAAGACCATTCGGGCGATCCCGTCCTGCTGAAACAGCGGCGATGCGGGGTTTGCAAGCAAAACTCCAAAACAACATGCCGAAACCATAAATGTTCCGAGGCACCATGCTTCGATGAGATACTCCTGCCAGTGTTGTTTTAGTGTTTCGATCATCTCGCTCTCGCCAGTAAAAATCGTTTTGGATAAAACTTTTATTCCCGGAAAATTGTTTTCCTGCTCAAAGAGATCTAACGGATCCGTAATATCGAGTTGAATCCACCGAATCCGTCTTCTTCCTTAGATCCGTGGCTCGCATCCTCGATCCAACGCGTGCCGTCGATCAATAACTTGTAACGATATTCACCTGCCGGCTGACAAGGAATTGCTGCTTGCCAGAGACCGTCGTTTGTCCTGTCAAATTGAACGTCATTCTTACACCAGCCATTGAACTCACCGCAAAGAGCCACCGTTGACGCCTCGTCATCGTGATGCGTAAAAACGATCTGCTTGCCCTCGATTCGTGGTGGAAAGTAGCTCTCGGCATTAAGGAAATGTTCTTCATTCAAAGCCTTTTCAACGGCAAGGCCTGCATTCAGAACGCCAAATCCTTGCCTGATCGACGGATGGCCGCTTAATCGTTCGGCGGTCGAGATCAGGATGTTCTTTATGGCTGTGGGCGTTAGCTGCGGATTGGCTTCGAGCATCTGCGCAGCCACTGACGCGACTATTGGAGCAGCAAATGAAGTCCCATCAACGTGTTGGTAATGTGTTGCCACGATCTTACGGTTGACGAGTTCCTGTTCTACGATTCCACGCGCAGTCGAAAGATCGGTGGACAATACATATTCCGGCAGTCCCGCGTCCTGCCAATTATCAATATAGGTCTTGCGAAATGAATAATCGGGCAAGTTTGCGATAAGTGAAAGTATCTCTGCCTGCCGGTAGTTTTCGCTGTTTGGCAATATGGGAGCCGCGACATACATCGCCGGTGCTATTATTTCCGGTTTTACCAACCCATCGGCGGTTACGCCAAAGCTCGAGTGGTAAAGGTCAAAGTTTGCGGCTGAGAACTGATTTTCGTCGCTGTAGCCGCCGACTGTGATAACCGACGGCGCGTTTGCCGGCGGAATCGACCGCGACTCAGACGAATTGCCGGCGGCGACTGTCACTATGACTCCCGATGCGACCAGTTCTTCGGCCAACCGGTTTACACAGCTTTCTTCGGTTGGCAGATCCGCGTCGCCGCCGAGTGACATATTTAATACGCGAATGCCATATTTCTTGCGGTTGGCAATCACCCACCGCAATCCTTTTTCAATGGATTCATCGGCGATGCGGCCATTGTCGGAAACTTTTACCAGCACGAGATTCGATTCGGATGCGAGCCCGCTGTAGATCCCGTCTGACAATTTTCCGTTGCCGGCACAAGAAACGACCGTCTGCGTTCCATGCCAGTGATGTCCCTTTGGTTCGCGGATCGAATCAAGCGATCGTTCGGCTCCGGTCACGTCATGAAATGCAGTAATGCGATCGGCAAAATCCGGATGCGGGTAAAAGCCCGAATCCAAAAATGCGATAGTCACACCCCGTCCGGGAAAGTCGCGGCTGGCGCCGAGCTTATCTACGGTCGGTATGACAGCAAATCGATTCTGATCGTGTCTATGCTCATGAGAATTATTGTTGATTTTGTTTACGTCCAGCATTTGGTTTGCAATATAAACTTCTCCGCGAGGTTAGATCACAATTTCCAGCCGGATTATTCCAAAAAAACGGGCTGCAAAGCCCGTTAATATTCTTTTTGATTTGAAAATAGTTCTAAGGTGAATTCGGGGCCTTAAGCGCGTCCTTAATACGAAGACGAGCGTCTTCGCTAAGTTTTACGGACGTATCTACCTCTGCCAACCGTTCGTCACTATTTGAAAGGGCACCACGAATAAACTTGATTTGCTTCAAGAAATTAAGACAAGGGTCGCATGAGAGCAGATGGATCTTCATCAGCAGCCACTCGCTCCACGACAGTTTGTCGTCAAGGGAGGCGGTGATGATCTTTACCATCTGCTTACACTCCGGGAGTTTTCGCCATGCCCAGAGATTAAATTTTGTAGGTTTTACCTTTGCTTCTTTCATTCCACATTAAATTGCCTTTCGGAACCATTTTATTTCAATGCAGCGCCGGAGTTGCATTCGTGCCCGGTGCATTATCACCCAAAAATTGCTGGGCGAAAGTCTTAGCACATCGCAAATTTCTTCGCTCGTCATTCCGTCTATTTCGCGCAGGCTGAAAACATTTGCTATGCGTTCGGGGAGTGCCGACAAACACCCATTCATAACATCCCAAAACTCGCTGCGTTCCATGACCTGCTCGGGCGACTGCTCAGGATCAACCGGCCGAAACCTTACGGCCCAGTGGCCGTCCCAAGCATCAGGGCGTTCAAAAAAATGATCGAGGCCTGAGAGATCCGTATCTTCATCCGTGATTTGAACCTGTTTACTATTTTTACGGTAGTGGTCAATTATTTTGTGCTTCAGGATGCCGATGAGCCAGGTGCGTTCGCTGGATTTTCCACTGTAGGATTTTAGCGATTGTATCGCGGAAAGCAAAGTTTCCTGCACCATATCTTCCGCCGCAGTTTCGTCACGCAGACGCCTCATCGCAAAATGAAATAGACAGTCGCCGTGCTCATCAACCCAAGTGGCTGGATCGGTCGTATTTGCATAGTTTGATGCGGCAGATGTGGATTCACCGCTCTGCCTATTCATAACTGGACCTAATGAAATGGATTCCGATTGTAACATCATCCCCTGATGCCCAATTTAATAGAGTCGATCAGTCTTTTCGGTGCCCGTTCCTGCTCAACTGCACGCTTTAACACGCGACGCAGCCGCAGATCGTTGTTTACATCGTCAAAAGTTTTTTGCTGTAGTTGTGAAAAGGGTCGGATGTCGAACATCCGGTTTTGTCTGCCAAACCATTGGACATTTGCAATTCCATCGGAAAATTTGCTCATTTGCGGGACTCCTCGGTGTAGTGAACATCTTCAATCATCTTCTTTATTCAAGATGCTGAGGTTTATATTCCAATTTATTCGAACAAAATTGGGAAATGGAATATTTTTGAGTGCTCCAGCAATTGCAAAGTACGCACCAGTCTGCGTTAAGAGCAATAATATGGATAAGAAAACTAAAATACTGATACTTGGCAGCGGTTTTGGCGGTCTTTACACGGCGTTGAATCTCGAAAAGACTCTTGCCCGCGACAACGACATCGAGATCACGCTCGTCAACCGCGAAAACTTTTTCCTCTTTACGCCGATGTTGCACGAGGTTGCGGCAAGCGATCTGGACATCACGCACATCGTCAGCCCCGTTCGTAAGCTTCTGAAACGTGTAAAGATCTTCAACGGCAGTGTCGAGAATATAGATCTGGCGGCCAAAACCGTTAGCGTCTCGCACGGAAAGGAGCATCATCATCACGACTTGGAATACGACCATCTCGTGCTTTCGCTCGGCTCGATCACCAATTTTTACGGGAACAAAGGCCTCGAAGAGAACGCATTGACGATGAAATCCCTTGGCGATGCGATCTATCTGCGAAATCACATGATCTCAAATCTTGAGGAAGCTGATTTTGAATGCTGTCCAAAGGTTCGTGAGCCATTGATCAACTTTGTCGTCGCGGGCGGCGGCTTTGCAGGAGTAGAAACGATCGCAGGGATCAACGATTTTCTGCGCGAAGCACTAAAATTCTATCCGCATCTCACCGAGGATATGCTGCGGATCGTTCTGGTTCACGCGGGCGACACGATCTTGCCGGAATTGAGCGAAAAGCTGGGCAAATACTCACAAAAGAAAC
>CAZUEI010000088.1:0-7836 GCA_964618985.1 uncultured Chloracidobacterium sp. | reverse complement strand
GCCATCGGATTTGCCATTCTAAAAATTCTCCAACCTTAATATTTTTTTGATAATAATTTCGTCCTGTAACGCTAGTCCAACAGTTCCGCCCATTTCGGCATCTGAATCGATGTCATCTTTCCCAAGTTGGTCAAATTTTTTGTAAAGAAATGCGATCATTTCCGGCTGGAAAAAGTTGTTTTTGTGATTTCGCGTCCAAGTTGGAAATCTTAACTTACCAAAAAGACAGAACGCAAATCTTTGAGACAAAAAGCATGGGTTTTGCTAACATCTATTGAACAGTGAAAAGTGAAAGACTAAAAAAAAGTTTCAGAGTTTTAGGCGTGGCGAGTCGTTTTGTCCCCACCGCTCTTTTCTTATCTCTTTTCACTGTTCACTTTTCACTTTCCACTGCATTAGCACAGGATGACGAACTCGCGCCGCCGCCGCTCAAGATTGTTACAAAAAAAGAACGAGCAAAACTTGACGGCGAACCTGACATAAACACGCGAACAAAAATTGCGGTCGAAATGATGAAGTCGCGGATCGACGCAGCGGAAAAGTTGAATGCGACAGACGATTTTGACGGCATGTTTCGCGAACTGGGGCATTTTCGCGGGCTACTGGATTACACGCTCGACTTTTTAGAGAAACAGGATGCAAAGCAGAATAAGACGCTCGATAATTACAAGCGTTTCGAAATAAGCCTTCGCGCTGTAGCTCCAAGGATCGAAACAATTCGCCGCGAGCTGCCGCTGCGATACGAAGACTATGTCCGAGAGTTGTTGATCTACATCCGCGATGCACGCCGCAAAGCAAGCGAGCCGTTGTTTAGCGATACTGTCATCCCAGAAAAAAATGAAAAGTGAAAAACTAAAAACTATAAGTTTCAGAACGATGGCCGCAGCGAGCCGTTACGCCTGCATCGTTTTTCGCTTTTCACTTTTCACTTTTAGTTTTTCACTTTTAGTTTTTAGTTTTTCACTACTTGCATCCGCGCAGTCGCGCGATTATTTCACCGACGAGGAGATCGAGTTGATCCGCGACGCGCAGCAGATCGACAAGCGCATCGAAGTGCTGACAAAAACCATCGACCGCCGTTTCGTCGCGTTGAACGTAAATGTTAACGGCGCTAACCCCTCGGGCAAGGATTGGGGCGAATTGCCCAAAGGCTCACGTGTCGAGTTGTTCTCCGACATTCGAAATATCCTCCGAAAGGCAATTGACGACATCGACAATCTCGCCTCTCGTCCCGATTCAATGGTGATTGACCCGGACGACAACAAAAAGAAAGGTTTCTCCGATCTTTTCCCCAAAGCCGTCCGCACACTCGTCAAAGCCGCCGAACGCTACAAGCCCGCTCTAAATCAATCACTCGACACCGCCAAAGACGAACGCGAAAAAGGCCTCATCTCCAACTCCATTGACCTCTGCGAAGACATCATCGCCGCCGTACCAAAACTCAAGTAAGAGTTACACCGCGACTTGCCCGCTTACAATCTCTAAATTACACTTCTCTTTATGTCTGAATCGGAACTGAAGAAAACTCCGCTGAATGCGGTGCATCGTAAGCTCGGCGGGCGAATGGTCGATTTTGGCGGCTGGGATATGCCTGTGCAGTATGGAGCAGGCGTTATTGATGAGCACATGCGCACGCGGACCGGCGCCGGGCTTTTCGACGTGTCGCACATGGGCGAGATATGGGTGGACGGCCCCGGGGCGATCGACTTTGTAAACCGTCTGACGAGCAACGACGTTACTAAGCTCGTTGACGGGCAGGCACATTATTCGGCGCTGACAAATGAGAATGGCGGCGTGGTTGACGACCTGCTTGTTTATCGCTTTGCCGAAGAAAAACTGTTGCTGGTCGTCAACGCCGGGACAACTGAGAAAGATTGGCAATGGATCACTGGACATTACACCGACGCTGACGACTGCGAATTGACAAACGCGAGCGGCGACTTTTGTCAGATCGCCGTCCAGGGGCCGGACGCGCTCGCCATAGTCCAACAGCTTACCGAGACTGAACTTTCACCGATCGGCTATTATCATTTTACCGAGGGTTTGGTTGACAGCGTCGAATCGATCATTTCGCGCACCGGCTACACGGGCGAAGACGGCTTTGAGATATACGCCGCGCCGGAGTTTGCCGAGCAGCTTTGGAACAAGATCCTGGAAACGGGCAGCTACGGTTCGGATGGGGGGATACTTCCATGCGGCCTGGCGGCTCGAAATACCTTGAGGCTGGAATCGGCAATGTCGCTCTATGGTCACGAACTTGGCGACGACATCACTCCGCTCGAAGCCAATCTCGGCTGGATCACAAAACTGCAAAAGGGTGAATTCATAGGCTCAACGGCGTTGGCGAGGCAGAAAGAAGAAGGTTTGACGCGCAAGCTTGCCGGTTTTGAAATGATCGAACCCGGTATTGCGCGTGACGGCTTTGACGTTTACGTCGGTGAGACAAGAGTCGGCACCGTGACCAGCGGTTCGCCCGCGCCGTTCCTAAAAAAGAACATCGGGCTGACCTTCTTGCCGCTCGAATTTACAAATGCCGGACAAGAAATTAAAATTGATGTCAGAGGCAAGCATTTAAAAGCACTAATTGTGCCAACGCCTTTTTACAAAAGGCAAAAGTAGTTTTGAATCTGGTAAAAGATTCGTAGTTAAAAATTATGTCAAACGTTCCTGAGAATTTACGCTATACAAAGGACCACGAATGGGTCGCGGTCGAAGGTGATGTAGCCACTGTAGGCATCACTGATTACGCTCAACATTCGCTTGGCGACGTGGTTTATATAGACATGCCGCGTTCGGGTGATAAGTTTTCGACGCACGAGGCATTCGGCTCGGTCGAGTCCGTCAAGGCCGTGTCGGAGATATTCATGCCGGTCGCAGGCGAGATCACCGAGGTCAATGATGGCTTAAATGACGCCCCTGAAAATGTGAATAACGACCCGTACGCCGCCGGCTGGATGGTCAAAGTTAAAATGGACAATCCGCTCGAAGCCGATGCGATGCTGTCATCTATAGAATACGAGGAATACCTTTCAGCCAATGCATAGTAGTGAATAGCGAACAGTGAATAGTGAAAAGTGTGAAAATCGCTTTCACTTTTCACTATTCACTTTTCACTTTTCACTTTTATGAGATACATACCAAATTCGCCCGAAGAGCGTGGCGAAATGCTTGCCGTAGTAGGCCTTGATTCAGCCGAAGAACTTTTTCGTTCGATCCCCAAGCAAGTTCAGCTTGGACGCAAGTTGAACATCACCGATCCGCTCGCCGAAAACGAGGTCATCGCCGCGATGGAAGCAATGGCAGCGAAGAATACAGCCGCAACGAAGCCTTCGTTTCTCGGAGCCGGGGTCTATTCGCATTTTTCGCCGACCATAGTCGACCATCTGATCCAACGTTCCGAGTTTTTCACATCTTACACGCCATACCAACCCGAAATATCACAGGGCACGCTGCAATACATATTTGAATTTCAAACGCTAGTTTGCCAACTTACCGGAATGGAAGTCGCGAACGCCTCGATGTATGACGGATCGACCGCAATGGCCGAGGCGTACCTAATGGCGCAGCGTGTGACTCGCCGCGACAAGATCGTCGTCGCCAAAAGTGTTCACGCCGAATATCGGGCAGTAGCGACGACATACGCCCAACATGGGGATACTGAGATCGTCGAGATCGGCTTTGACGAGAAAACGGGCCGCATTGCGGATCTGTCCGCCCTCGATGATAAAACAGCGGCACTCGTCGTGCAGTCACCAAATTTCTTTGGCTGCATCGAGGACCTGACAGCATTGGCCGATGCTGCACACGCGGATGGAGCTTTGTTTATAGTCGTCGTGACCGAGGCAATATCATTCGGACTGCTCAAAACGCCCGGATCATGCGGAGCCGACATCGTTGTCGGCGAAGGCCAATCTTGGGGAATTCCGATGGGCTTTGGCGGCCCGCATGTTGGCTTGTTTGCCACACAAGAAAAATACGTCCGTCAGATGCCCGGCCGGCTCTGCGGCGTCGCTTACGACAAAAACGGCAATCGCGGTTTCGTATTAACTCTATCGACCCGAGAGCAGCATATCCGCCGCGAAAAAGCGACCTCGAACATTTGCACAAATCAAGGTCTCATCGCCCTCGCCGCGACTATTTACATGGAAACGATGGGCAAAAAAGGCCTGCAGGAAGTCGCGATGCAAAACGCTCAAAAAGCCGCGTATGCTGCAAAGCAGATCGCGGCTACAGATTGCTATTCTTTGCCATTCTCTGCCCCAAAGTTTAATGAATTCGTCGTTCGAGGACCACGTCTGGCAACCGAAATATTGGAGAAACTACGAACCGAGAACAACATCATCGGCGGGTTGGCGTTGTCGAAATACTACGCGGGCCATGACAATGATTTTCTCGTCTGCGTCACTGAGACGAACACGCGTGAACAGATCGACAATTTCGTGGCCGGACTGTCCAAGTGATCTTCGGCGCGACTGAAATTCTTGTCTGCATCGTGCCTGTTTTTCTAGGGATCGCGGTTATCGGGATCACACTGCTCGTTCGAAACCGCAAAGCTGACAAATGAGGAGGACTTTCAATGAATATTCAAAACGATATTGATCGCAGAAGTTTCCTCACATCTGCCGGAAAGGGCCTCGGCCTGATGGCACTCTCTTCATCTGTTGTCGGCTCCCTTTTTGAAAATGTAAAAGCGGCAGGAAAACAAATCGCCCACCTATCGCCCATCGAGGCCGCGATGGACGAAGACTACTGGACGACGATACAGCAGGCTTTCTCAGTTACGCGTGGCATCGTAAACCTCAACAACGGCGGCGTCAGTCCGAGCCCGCGAATGGTCACCGAGGCATTTGTCCGCTACACCTGGCAGCAGGAAGACTCAACGGCCTACACGATGTGGCAAATACTCGAGCCGCAATCCGAGACCATCCGGACCGGCCTTGCCGAAGTATTCGGCTGTGACGCTGAGGAGATCGCGATCACTCGAGGCTCCAGCGAATCGCTTGAGATCTTACTCATGGGATTGGATCTCAAATCGGGCGACGAGATATTGACCTCGACACAGGATTACCCGCGAATGCTTACCACCCTAAAACAGCGCGAGATGCGTGAGGGGCTGAAACTAAATCTCATCAAGATCCCGATTGCACCGGCTAACATCGACGACGTTGCGACAACATTTGAGAAAGCGGTCACTCCAAAAACCAAGCTGATCCTGATATCGCACCAGATCAATCTTACGGGGCAGATCAACCCCGTCAAGAAAGTATGCGAAATGGCGCGCTCGCGCGGCATCGAGACCGTTGTTGACGGTGCTCATTCGTTCGCACAGTTCGATTTCAAACGTGACGACCTTGGCTGCGATTACTTTGGCACTTCCCTGCACAAATGGATCTACGCACCAAAGGGCACCGGAATGTTATATGTCAAAAAAGACAAGATCTCGAAGGTCTGGCCACTGATGGCGTCAGACGATAAGCAGAAAAATGACATTCGTAAATACGAGGAGATCGGCACACATTCAGCCGCAATGCGGCTAGCGATCGGTGAAGCCATACTCTTTCACAACGCGATCGGAGGCAAACGAAAAGAAGAGCGTCTCCGCTACTTATCCCGCTATTGGATGAACAAGCTCAAAGATGTGCCGAAAATTGGCTTTAACACGTCGTTCGACCCGAAGCAGTCATGCGCCATCGCAAATTTCAAGATCGACGGCATCGATCCGACAGATATCGGGACGTATTTGATGTCGAAACACAAAATTTTTACGACTCCGATCATTCACGACGAATTTACCGGTATTCGCATCACGCCAAATGTCTATACGACGCTCTGGGAACTAGACAGATTTTGCGAAGTGGTCGAGTCGATAGCAAGAAAAGGATTACCAAAAGCCTGAGTTTATGAGCATTAAGAAAGTCACACAACACCCAACGCAAAATGAGGCGTTGATCTTCGAGCGTTCGCAAACAGGACGCTTGGGTTATCGTTTGCCGAAGTTGGACGTCCCGGAAACCGACGGCATCTTGCCTTCCGAATTGCGTCGCGAAGACGGCCTCGATGGCGTCCCTGAAGTTTCCGAAGTCGACGTCGTCCGGCATTTCACACGCATCTCGACGTGGAATTATTCGATCGACCTCGGCATGTATCCGCTCGGTTCGTGCACGATGAAATACAATTCGCGGCTTAACGAAAAGGTCGCGCGTATTGATGGTTTTGCCGGCCTGCATCCGCTTGCACCTGAGGAAGAATCGCAAGGAGCATTAGAGTTGATATATCGTTTGCAGAACGACCTTTGCGAGATCACCGGTTTGCCTGGCATCTCGCTTCAGCCGGCCGCCGGAGCGCAGGGTGAAATGACCGGCGTTATGCTCATACGCGCTTTTCTGGATCAGCGTGATGGCGAAGGTTCAAAAGATCGGCGCGTAATGCTAATTCCCGATTCGGCTCACGGAACCAACCCGGCTTCGGCCGCACTCGCGGGATTTACCGTAAAGACGATCCATTCGACTGCCGAGGGCCTAACTGATCTCGATCACCTTCGCCAGCTTTGCGGCGAAGGCGGCGTTGCCGGACTGATGCTGACCAATCCGAACACGGTCGGCATCTTTGAAAAGAACATCAAAGAGATCTGCGAGATCGTCCACACCGCCGGCGGCCTCGTCTATATGGACGGCGCAAATATGAACGCGCTTGTCGGCGTCGCTCGTCCCGGTGATATGGGAGTTGACGTAATTCACCTCAATCTGCACAAAACATTTTCGACACCGCACGGCGGCGGCGGACCGGGTTGCGGACCTTGTCTGTGTTCAGCTGATCTCGCGCCGTTTCTACCCGTGCCGCGGATCGAGAAGACCGGCGACCGGTATCACCTTAATTACGATATGCCGGGCTCGATCGGCAGAGTAAAGGCTTTTCACGGCAATTTTGGTATGATGGTTCGAGCACTTTCATATATCCAGACGCACGGCCATGACGGTCTCAAAGAAGCAACCGAAACCGCCGTCCTCAATGCTCGTTACATTTCGCACAAACTCGAAGACACATACGACAAACCCTACGCATCAGACTGCATGCACGAAGCTATTTTCTCGCATAAAAACCAATCCAAGAAAGGCGTCGTCACGCTCGACATCGCCAAACGTCTGATCGATTACGGCTTTCATCCCCCGACGGTCTATTTCCCGCTCGTTGTCGAAGGAGCAATGTTGATCGAGCCGACCGAATCCGTCGGCCGAGCCGATCTCGATGCCTTTATCGAAGCAATGAAGGATATCGACCGCGAAGCCCAGGAAGATCCACAGCTTGTCATCGACGCGCCTCATTCGACCCGCATCGGACGGCTCGATGAAGCAACCGCAGCCCGAAAACCCATCCTCCGCTGGCGCGAAGATATGGAAGCAACGGCAAAGTCCGCCTGAGTTACCTGATCCAGGGGCCGCACTGAGCGATTTCTGCAACGTGCGCTATAATTCGTCACAGTTCAAAAAGGAGAGCTTACTATGGAAGGATTTCTGGGAAGGTACTCAACATACATTTACGCGATACTGAGGATCGTATCGGGCTTTTTATTTATGTGGCACGGCACCCAAAAGCTGCTCGGCTATCCTCCATCCGGGGCACCGCCGTCGGGTGAGGGCATTCCACCACTCATGGCAGTCGGCGGAGCGATTGAACTTATAGGCGGCGTTATGATAATGATAGGCTTATTCACCGCCTTTGCCGCGTTTCTATCAAGCGGCACGATGGCGGTCGCCTATTTCATGTTTCATTTCAAATTTGATGCCTTTCTTCCCATAGTCAACAAGGGCGAGTTGGCAGTCGTCTATTGCTTCCTGT
>CAZUEI010000087.1:0-7879 GCA_964618985.1 uncultured Chloracidobacterium sp. | reverse complement strand
ACGATGATGCCGCCCAGCATCAAAATAAGCGATATGCGTGTGGTAAAGAGTTCGGCTCCGAGTGTCCCGGCGAACAGCATTAAAATAGCCAAAACGCAGATCGTTCCGCCAAGCCACGCGATACCTTTTTGAACCGCATTCTTGAGGGCCGACCATTCATTCCAAATGATGAAAGCGATTACAAAAGGAACGAGCAGGCCGTGCGAGTAATTTTCGTCAGACCACCAGTCGCGGCCGAGCTTCGTCAGGACCGACGCGTACAGAAACACGAACGCAGATGTGACGGCTATCGCCGTAATAGTATTTTGATGTCTGTCTTGCGATATCTCGCTCATACACTAAGAGCAGAGAAAACGTCGAATTCGGTTGATTTTCCGCGTTCCGAGGCCCGTTCATAGGCGGCAAAACGGCTATTTCGAACGGTTTAGGATTAAGTCGGCGAGCAAATTCAACAGCATGGTATCTTGTTTTATCGGCAGAAGAGCTTCGCAAGCCTCGTTGTATATGTTATTTGCCATTACGCGCGTTTGCTCGATCCCAAAATGGCTTGGATAAGTAGCTTTTTCAGCCGCAACGTCTTTACCGGCGGTTTTGCCGAGTGTTTCGCTTTGCTGTGTCACGTCAAGCAAGTCATCGGTTATTTGAAACAACAAACCGAGCTTTGATGCATATTTTTCAATGGAAGATTGTTCGTCATACGACGCCCCGCCGATTATCGCACCTGCCAAAGCCGATGCCGAGATGATTGCTCCTGTTTTACCGCGATGTATTTGCTCGATCTCGTCAATGCAGAGCGTTTGGCCCTCGGCGTCGAGGTCGAGCTGCTGCCCGGCGACCATTCCGTTAGGTGTCCCGGCAGAAGCGGCGATCAACGAAATGAGTTTTATGCGAATTTCAGGAGACAGATTTTTATCATCCGCGATCGCTTTGTACGCAAGAGTTTGCAGAACATCGCCCGCGAGTATCGCCGTCGCCTCGCCAAATTGCTTGTGGCAAGTCGCCTTGCCGCGTCGCAGATCGTCGTCGTCCATCGCAGGCAGATCGTCGTGTATGAGCGAATATGTATGAATCATCTCGATGGCGGCGGCTGTGGCAGACAGGTCATCTGAAGCAGCGTCGAACGTTTGCCCGACGGCAAATACGATCGCCGGACGGACACGTTTTCCACCTGCGAAGAGGCTCCAGCGTATTGCTTCGTGCAGCCGGCGCGGCTCGACATCGGATCGTGGAACGATTCTCTCAAGCGTGGCATCCGTTTGGCGGCGGACATCGTCAAGAA
Organism: uncultured Chloracidobacterium sp.; assembly: GCA_964618985.1. Lineage (GTDB taxonomy): Bacteria > Acidobacteriota > Blastocatellia > Pyrinomonadales > Pyrinomonadaceae > OLB17. Next base: position 6,600 of record CAZUEI010000087.1, on the reverse strand, counting down.
ACTCTGCAAGTTCGGCCATTGCGGAAAATTATCAATTATTAGCAGCCAATTATCAAAACCGTGTTTTTGCGATATGCTGTCAGTAGCCCGCACGTGAGTAAGGGCGCTACTGTTACCCGATGAGCCCTTACTTACGTGCGGGCTACTGATATATGCCTGTTTCACAAGACGAATATAGAAATGCACTCTCGCGGTTCGCAAGCGGTGTGACCGTCGTTTCGACAAAGGATGCGGCCGGCAAATTGCACGGGATCACTGTTTCAGCCTTTTGCTCAGTGTCGCTCGAACCGCCGATGGTGCTGATCTGCATCGAAAAATCGACCGTCAGCCATTATGCCTTTGAGGAATCGGGCGTTTTTGTCGTCAATATCCTACGCGATTCACAAGCTTCAGCGTCCGAGAGGTTTGCCGATCCTTCTGTCGATAAATTTGAGGATGTCGAATTTGAGCCCGGCATCGACGGCATTCCGGTTTTGAAGGATGCCCTTGCCAGCCTCGAATGCCGCCTGACATTCTCATACCACGGCGGCGACCATTCGATCTTCGTCGGCCAGGTCGAAAATGTGATCGTCCGCGACGGCGATCCGCTGATCTACTTTCGGGGGGAATATGGAACTCTCCCGGATGCTCGGTGAACAACGCCCAAAACACTCTTTATTTAAAATGGCAAAAGATTTCTATACTCGACTTCGAAGTTACTATCTTAAGGTTGGTGAAGTGTTGCGGGGCGAGGCAGATGCAGCCTCAGTTTTTGCTAATACTAGCGATGTTGGGACAAGCAGAGAGTTCGTCTATGCGGCGTTCTTGCGACAGCATGCCCCATCAAGGTGCAACGTGTTTCTCGGTGGGTTTTTGTTTCACGAGGATGGAACCGAGTCGAAACAACTTGACGTGATTGTAACTACGGATACGACTCCGCGTTTTGACTTCCATAATAAAGATGGCGGCGGAAAAGCCTTTTCGCCGGTTGAAGGCACCGTTGCTGTTGCGTCAATAAAGTCCACCCTGGACAAGAAGCAGCTTTTCGATGCTCTCGATAACATCGCATCCATTCCTGAGATGACAAGCCTCGAAGGTCGAATCCCATTCATAGTGACACTCGATGGTTACGAAGACTGGCCATATAAAATTATTTTTGCTAGTGATGGCATTGAAGGTCAGAAAGTGCTTGATTACGTGAATGAATATTACAGGAACAATCCAGCTATTCCTCTTCATAGACGGCCAAACATTATTCATGTGGCGGGGCGATACGTCATATCCCGCCTGAGGAAAGGTATGTCTTTCCCTAGTGGAGACGAAATTGAGATCGGTGAATTCCATTTTTCATGGCTTCTGCCAGACTTGCAGGGAATATTATGGGCAGTAATGTCCATTCAACAAAACGTTGCTTCTTCAACTCACATTTCGTACAGCTACACAAACGTTATGAACAATGTCCTTCGGGCCGAGAATGCAGATTGAGAAAGAAATTCTCAGCAAAGCGCGATAAATACTGCCTAGAACGCGATTTGTGAGACAGGGACGGAGTGGACGGAACGATTCTGTCCTTCCATTATTTCGTTCTGTCCGTCCCTTATTTCGTTCCGTCCATTGGTGCCAAAAAACGCTTGACTATTTCTGGCATATTGTGCTATCGTTGAAACACATTTGATGTGCCCGCACGATCATCGACCAGGCAGTAAATCGGATCGTTATTTGAAAATTCAGACAAACTTGTCCCACGCATCATTGACGTTTGAAAAACGATAAGCCTAATGTTTTCAACAGTTTGATTTTTTTAGAATTTTTTTGCAAAAAAATCGTGGAACGGAGCCTAAAAAACGTCGTAACTGCAATAAACCTAATGGTTTGCCCTGTCCCACTAGTGTTTGGGACAGCTTGGGACAAGAAAAACGTTGGGACAGTTGGGACGCGTGGGACACATGGGACAGTTGGGACACATGGGACAGTTGGGACAGCAGTCTGAGACGTCGGTCGGGCTTCGGAGATCAGGCCGTCACCTCATTCAAAACTGTGTGCGAAAAATATTTTTTGCAGGTAGGTTTCGCAAGTTTAATAGATACACTGACTTACACCGTCAGTAGTTGTAATTTTGTTGCCTGGCCCAAGATATTGTGGAAGATTTTTGTTGACATAGCTCGTTAAGTTGTTTACGATGTGGCTACTTGAGAACGAATTATTGCTCCTATTCTCAAGCTCGCATTTAACAAAACAAAACGGATTCTCGCGTTTCAAAGTGCTATTTCAAATGTTAAAATAGTATTAAATCAGCATCGGTGTCTTTATCATCGAAATTAAGGGAGTTGCTTTCTTATGAGCACAGTTTTTGAGTCGGCTATTGATAGTTTTCTCGAAAAAAACGGCGTAGGCAATGGTGCCGGGACGGCGTCGGCGCGTGAAATTGCGCCGCTTGGCCTCAATGCTGAAAAAGTCGTAAGCAAGCGATATTCGCTTCGTGATGAGACTGGCCAACCCGTCGAAACATGGGCCGATATTGTCCGCCGTGTCGTCGGGCATGTGTCGAAAGCCGAGACCGAGCCATTTAAGCAAAAGCTCTTTTACAACGAAATGACCACGGTCATGCTTGCTCGCGAATTCATCCCGAATACACCATGTCTGGTCAACGCTGGAAAACCAAAAGGCCAGCTTGCAGCCTGTTTTGTGCTCAACGTTCCCGACTCGATCGAGGGCATTATGGAGCACGCCCAAAATGTGGCGATCATCCATCAAACCGGCGGCGGCACGGGCATGACCTATGAATTCCTGCGGCCTGCCGGCTCAATGGTCAATTCAACACGAGGAGTGGCTTCGGGACCTGTCAGCTTTATGAACATCGTCAATCAGACGACCGAAGTCGTAAAGCAGGGCGGCGTTCGCCGCGGTGCCAATATGGGCATTTTGAGCGTCTCGCATCCCGACATCTTGCGATTCATCCACGCTAAGAACGACCAGACAAGCCTGACAAATTTTAATATTTCGGTGACGGTCACCGATCTGTTTATGGACGCCGTTGATAGCCGTGTTTGGTTCCAGACCGAATTCGACGGCGAACCGTGGATGCAGCCCATATTTGACTCATTGACCGGTGCCGATTATGTCGTTTACCGTCGTCCCGACGGCACGACAGCGACCTTTGCCGACAAACTCGCCTTTGAGACTGCCGATCTCAGCGACTGCACTATTGAAGAGCCGCCGATGGCCGGCATGGTCTTCGCACCAGACATTTGGAACCGCATTATCGCGTCGGCTCACAAATATGCCGAGCCGGGAATCATCTTCATTGATGAGGTCAATCGTCACAATCACATGATGGCATCAATGGGGCCAATTTACGCTTGCAACCCGTGCGGCGAGCAGCAATTGCATTTTAATAATTCGTGCAATCTTGGCTCGATAGATGTGGCAAAGTTCTTCAGAAAGACAAACGACGAGATCGACTGGGGACACAACATCGATTGGGAGCGGCTCTCGAGCGTCACACAGCTTTGCACGCAATTTCTTGATAACGTAGTCGATGCCGGGCATTTCCCGCTGCCTGAGATCGAAGATGTCGTAAAACGAACGCGTCCGGTCGGCCTTGGCATCATGGGCTTTGCCGATCTTTGCCTGCGGCTTGGCGTCACCTACGGCAGCGACGAGTCGATCGAATTGATGGAAAAGGTCATGGGCTTTGTCCGCCGCGAAGCGTGGCTTGCCAGCCTGCGTCTGGGTAAAGAAAAAGGTGTCTTCCCGGAACTCGAAGCCAATCGTGACGCATATGCACGATTTATTTATGACGATCTCGGCATTCCGCGCGACATTCCGTTGACGCCGAGGAATTACGAAGTGACAACGGTCGCCCCTACAGGAACGATCTCGCTCGTCGCCGAAACGTCGTCAGGCATCGAGCCGAATTTCTCCTGGGCTTATGTTCGACAAGACACGCTCGGTACGCGCACTTATGTTCATCCGGTCGCGGCGGAAGCTCTAGGACTTGATGTCGATCATACAAACGAAGAGTCGATCAAGAACGCCGCCGAATATCTGGTCGAACACGAGAACGAATTGCCTGAACATTTTATTTCGGCAATGAATATCAATTCGATCCAGCATGTTAAAGTGCTGGCCGCGGCTCAAAAGCACGTCGATAATTCAATATCGAAAACATGCAACGGAGCTAAGAATGATACGGTGGAATCGGTTGACGAACTCTATCACCTGGCACGCCAACTCGGCTGCAAAGCCGTCAGCTATTACCGCGACGGCAGCCGAGAGGGACAAGTGTTGAATTCGATGAAATCATCTTCACCCGATGAACCCTTGGAAGACCTCGATATAGACATACAGTCAGGTGCCGGAGCGGAACGTTTCGCTTCACATCACACAAGTGAAACAAACAGAGTCACTCGTCCGCGTGAATTACAGGGCTCGACGTGGCGGATACCTTTCGAGGGCCAGAATTTGTACGTGACTGTTAACCATGACGGCACGCGAATACTTGAAGTCTTTGTCGCCGGGCCGATAAGTGCGGGCGTTGGGCTGCTAGCCTCAAAAATGCTTCGCGGCGGCTTTGATGCAAAAGAAGTCGCGCACAGCCTAGACAAAGTGACATCGACTCATGCAGTTTGGTTTAACGAACGGCTTCTCACCTCGCCCGAACAGGCCGTCGCCGAATGTTTGCTCTTGATCGACCGTCGTTTGAATAATCTACCCGAATCTGAACGTGCTATTGGCAAAACCGTTGCCGAAGAAACGGTTATGTCAACAATGATCGGCAAATGCCCCGAATGCGGCGGCCAGCTTGAACACGCTTCGGGCTGCGATTCGTGTCGTGACTGCGGTTATTCAAAATGTAAGTAATTTACATCCCGACTAAAGGAAAAAGCCGGACGCAATTCGCCTTCGGCTTTTTTCTTTGTCTTTCCATTTCTAGAAAATCGTAAACGTAAATAACCGGCTCACCGAAAATCCTCCGATTGCTCTAAAGTCGCGCACATACCAACGGCCATAAAATGTTTGGCCGATCAATGAAGGATTGTTCGGAATTGCCAGATTCACCGAGCCATAACCTGACGCCGCGCCTGATTCTGAAAGCGTGATCGTCTGATAGGTGAACGACCCCGTTGTAGGTATCGCAGCGCCGATTCCCGGATCCTGCGATCCGATAACAAGTGTTGCCTGTTCACCGCCCCGCCCTTTTGTGATGCCAATTGTAAAATTCGGATTTCCGATGATCGGCGGAGCTATCACGACTGTCTCAGGCATAGTGAATTTTGCACCAGGACGCCCGCGTCCTGAGATAACAGGCATGCGGTTCGATTCCGTGTATAGTTTAGGACGGTCAAATGGAGCAGTTTCGTCGCGAACACGTGGGTCGGTAAGAGGACGCTTGAGAAAGGCGATCATCGCGGCTTTTTCCACACTTGTCATATTCAGCGGATGAATAACACCCGTAGGAATATTTGGCGCTGGAAAATCCCCGCCCCTGTCATAAAAATCGACCACATTCTCTACCGTTCCCAAACCGCCATTGTGCATAAAGGGACCACGCAATTCGACATTGCGCAAATTCGGCGTCTTAAATGCGCTTCTGTCGTCTTCCAAATTGGTCACGTTAAATCGACCGGGGTCATCGGCCTGCGGTCGTACGCCGATATTATGAAATAAATGGTCAGTCATCAGAGGTCCGACATGGCAAAAATTACACTTCAGGCCGACGAAAAGCTCGCGGCCGTGCCGCTCCTGCGCAGTAAGCGGCTCGATGCCATAGATCTCGCGGTCAAGCGGCGTCCGATCCGAAAAAAGTGTCCGTTCATGCGTTGCGATGGCCATGGCGATACGCGAAGCCGTTACATCGGGCGTTCCGTAAACCTCTTCAAAAAGCTGCGGATATGTGCGATTGTCTATCCAGGCAGCAAGGCCTGGCGGAAGATTCGTTGCCAGAGCTAACGGTTTTGAAGCCTGAATTCGTGCCGCCACCTGCGTCCAATTGCGATTCAAATGCCCCATTTCCGCACTCGAAACAGGAGGGCCAACCGATTGGCTTTCGAGCGAAGCTGTGTCTGGAAGAAGGACATTGTTTGTCAACGGATCGCGAAAGGTATCCGACGCTCTGCCGTCCCAAAATATGCCACTGAATGAATAAGCCGCATTCAGATAACTCGGAGACTTTCTGCCGGTGACCTGCTCACGCATGCCAAATACCGGATTAAATCCGTAATTGCCGTCAGCGTAATTCTGTGGAACACCCGGCGATCCAAAAATATCATCAAGTGTTCCGAAAGCACCGTCGGGCCCGGGATTTCTAGACCGCTGATCTCCTAACACTGTTCTTGGATCGGAACCGCCCGATGCAGGTCGATGACATGTGCCGCAGGCAACCGTTCGGGTTGAAGACATTTGCTCATCCCAAAAGAGTGTCTTTCCGAGATATGCTTTAGCGGCAGTTACCTGATTACCGAAAGGGGCAGGCGGTGGTTCTAAAACCTCCTCGCCAGGAATAATGCTGCCGGTTGCTCTCACTCCCTGATCCGGAGTTCCCAAGCTACTTGTCGTTGTCGAATTTTCTGCTCGAACCCAATAATAGTAATTCTGCGCCGCAATAGCCGTCGTATCAAA
>CAZUEI010000086.1:0-7881 GCA_964618985.1 uncultured Chloracidobacterium sp. | reverse complement strand
TGATAGTTAGCGTCAATGGACGCGAAAAAAAGATCGCCATTCTCGATAATGGCAAAGTTACAGAGTTTTATATTGAACGCGGCGAGGAAAACGCAGGCGTTGTAGGCAATGTTTACAAAGGCCGCGTGATGCGCGTCCTACCCGGAATGCAGTCGGCGTTCGTCGATATCGGTCTCGAACGCGATGCCTTTTTGTATGTCACGGACTTCTTCGATGAAGAAGAAGAGATCGAACGCATAGTCATGGAAAAGGGCAAAAAGACTTCGCCCGAAGAAGCCAAACGCGAGGCAAACGAGCAGATAGAACGCCAGCGCATGGAGCGCGAAAAGCAAATGGAATCTGTTCAGGCGATCGCCGAGCCCTTGGCACATTCGGTTTCGCAGGCCGATGAAATTCCTTCCGTCCCACCCGACCGGATCGAAGAGCCTCAACCCGAAGCCAAACCTGAAAAAGGCAAGCGTGGCCGTGGCCGAGGCAAAAAAGATAGAGACCAGGAAGTGCAGCCCGAGCCCGAAACCGAGTCGTCACCGGTGTTTGAGTTCGAGTTTGATAACTCCGGCTTCGAACGCATAAGTGACAGCGATGACGGTGATACGGGCGACTTATTTAAGGACGCTTACATCCAGGAAACGATCATAGATCGGGTCCGCGCCGTCGAATTTGACATGGAAAGCACCGTTGCAGCAGAAGTAGGCTCGCTCCTGGGCGAAGTCGGTGGCGAGGCGAACGGCTTCGAACGGATCGCCGACGAGGACGAAGAATCTCCCGCTCCCGCAAAGGGCCGCGGAAAAGCGAAAGCAAAGGCCGACACCAAAGAAAAGGCTCCAGCCAAACCCAAAAAGCCGGTAAAACGCGCCGCAACTAAGGGTAAATTCGCAAAACCAAAGGCCAAAAAGTCCGCAAAAAAAGACGCACTCGATGACGCCGACGCCAGCCATAAAGAGTCAAACGACATAGCCGAAATGGCAGTTCGACGCGGCGGGCGGGGACGACGCAAACCCAAGGCAGCTGTGGACGAAGGTTTGGACGACGCACTCGATCTCCTGGAACTGCCGGAGTTGGTGATCGAAGAAGAGACTCAACCTGAGATCGCCGAAGAAGTTCGAGCCGAGCCCTCCGAAGAACCTCAGGCTGAAGCGCCTCAGGAGCGAGAGCAAACCGACGAACGTCCTCGTGGCCGCGATAATAATCGAGATCGCGGGCGGCGCGGCGGCAGAGGCCGTAACGATAGACCCAGTGGCGATCGTCCGAGCGGCGAGCGTCCGTCTGATGACCGTCCCAACCGTGACCGCCAGTCAGGAGATCGCAAACGTTTTGACCGCAACGACCGCGGCAATCGCCCCCAGCAGCCGACGATCTCCGACCTCCTTAAAGAAGGCCAGGAAATCCTCGTTCAGATCGCCAAAGAGCCCATTGCCAAGAAAGGAGCGCGGATCACTTCGCATATCGCTTTGCCCGGACGCTATCTCGTTTACATGCCGACGATCGAGCATCTCGGCGTTTCGCGAAAGATCGAGTCATCAAACGAGCGCGGCCGGCTAAGATCCCTTATTCAGAAGATCCGTCAAGATCCTGAGATCCCGTCGGGTGGATTCATAGTTCGCACGGCCGGAATCGGCGTTCCGGAAGAAGACCTCAGAAACGACGCGAAATACCTGGCGCGCATGTGGGCCGACTCGAAGAAAAATTCCGAGAAGAAAAAATCACCGGCGATGGTTCATCAGGACCTTGATCTTGTTCAGCGCATCTTGCGCGATCAGCTTGCGGGCGATTTCACGGCGATCCGCATTGACAGTGAAGAAGAGTATCTTCGCACGGTCGAGTTCATCAATCTTATCCAACCGCGGATGGTAAAACGCATCAAACTCTACACCCGCGACGAGCCTATCCTCGAATATTACGGTGTGCAGGAAGAGATCGATAAAGCATTGAAACCGCGCGTTTGGCTAAAGAGCGGCGGCTATCTCGTCATAAATCAGACCGAGGCGCTCGTTTCGATAGATGTTAATACGGGCAAGTTCGTCGGCAAAGGCAACCAGCGGCTCGAAGACACGATCACGCGAACTAACATGGAAGCAGTCGATGAGATCGCACGGCAAATTCGCCTTCGCGACCTCGGTGGGATCATCGTTCTCGACCTGATCGACATGGAAGACCGCCGCAATCGACACAAAGTTTCGCAGGCGTTGCAGGAAGCGCTTTCAACTGACCGGTCGCCGACAAAAGTACTTTCATTCAACGATTTCGGACTCATCATAATGACCCGCAAACGCGTCAAGCAATCGCTCGAACGCACAATGTGCGCACCGTGCGACCATTGCGAGGGAGCTGGCTGGGTCAAATCGCCGACAACTGTTTGCTATGAGATCTTGGCCGAGGCGCGTCGCTTGTCGCGAACCATCGAGGACGTTCGGCACACGACGGTGCGGGTTCATCCCGAGGTTGCTCGTGCATTTCGCAATGGTGAGAGCGATGTGCTCGATGAAATAGAGGCACTGCTCGGCAACATCGATATTGCCTCGGACAAATCAGTTCATCCCGGGCAGTTCGACTTTGCTTTTGTCTAAATAGTGAATAGTTAACAATGAATAGTGAATAGTTGAGGAATTGGCGGCCAAATGGCCGCCTTTTTTGTATTTTCTTGCACATTTATGGTCAAAATTTGGGTCATTATGACTCAAATAGATGAGGGTTCAAACACTGTGCCATCACGCGTGCCAGAAAAAGATATGATGATAAAAAAAGAAGGGCAGGCTAGCCCCAAATATGAGAAAAGGATACTGACGGCTTGACAGAGACGCAATGACGTGCTATCTATGAAACATAAGGAGGATCAGGATATATGTCACTGCATCGAAACTGGGTGAAGTTCAACGGACTGACGAAAGAGCGCGGTTTTGACCGTCACCATGTCACCATAAACCACAACGGGCAAATACACCTCGGGCGCCACGCCCACACAGACCTCGGGCGACCGCGCGCCGTTACGCTCTATTACGAACCGGCGCTCAACAAGATCGCCATCGAGCCCGCAGATGCGCGAACGCCCGGCTCGGTACCGCTTATCGCCAAAACTTTTGGCGCGTATTACATACCCGGCGCGCAGTTCATCCGTCAAAACCGCATTCACATTGCCGGCACCGAGTCCTTTATCAAACCCGAGCTAAACCACAACGGCATCATGATCCTCGACCTCAACGAAACCGTCCGCGTATGCAGAGGAAGAAAACTCGGCCCGGAAATCGACTGATCCCCTGTTTAATAACGGCAAGGATAAAGAGATCTTTGCCGTCGAAAATTTCTTTTCCTAGTCGTTTACAAAATTGATGAGGTCATTAAAGTTCCATCTGCATCAGCAGATCGGTCTGCGCATCAGACCCAAGCTGGAACGTATGCGTGCCGACAACGCGAAAGCCGTTCTTTTCATAGAACCGCTGAGCTCGGGGATTGTATTCCCATACGCCAAGCCACATTACGTCGCGGCCGTCGCTTCGGGCACGTTCAAAACATGCGTCCATTAGATTCTGCCCGACGCCTTTGCCGAGATACTCCTGGTGCGAATAAAGCCTGTTAAGCTCAACCGGCTTTTCCGCGATAATGCCCGGCTCGATATAGTCAACCACAAGCTTGGCATAACCGGCTGGCTTGTCTTCAATACATGCGATGAGAAAGATCGATCTCGGGTCGGCCAATTCCGCGGTTATCTGATCAAGACTGAAAGCCTGCCGCATATAATGCGCAAGATCATCCGGCGCATTTTTCGGGTGATGGGCAAACGCATCCCAGAAGGTCGTGTATGAGAGATCTGTGAGAAGTTTTGCGTCGTCGGGTTTGCCTTGGCGAATTTCTATCTCAGACATTACTTTCCGCTCATTATCAGCTTGGCGATCGTCTGCAGCTGCATATTAGAAGTGCCTTCGTAGATCGCGCCGATCTTTGAATCACGCCAGAATTTCTCGACCGGATAATCTTTCACGTAACCGTAGCCGCCGTAGAGTTCGATGGCTTTGGATGAGACTCGTTCGGCGCAACGGGAAGAGTAGAGTTTGGCGATGGCAGCCTCTTTCAGAAAGGTTTTGCCGGCATCTTTGAGCCTGGCAGCGTTGTAAACCAACAGCCTAGTCCCTTCGATCTCGACGGCCATTTCGGCAAGCTGAAACTGCACGGCTTGAAAATTATTTATCGGCTGGCCGAATTGCTCACGTTCTTTCGTATAGCCAAGCGCACATTCATAAGCGCCCTGTGCGATGCCAAGCATTTGCGCTCCAATGCCGATGCGGCCTTCGTTGAGCGTCTCGATAGAGACCTTGTAGCCTTTGCCTACCTCGCCAAGCACATTTTCTTTAGACACTTTGCAGTTGTCGAGAATAAGCTCGGTGGTTGACGAAGCGCGGATGCCGAGCTTGTCTTCTTTTTTGCCGACCGAGAAACCTTCAAAGCCTTTCTCAACGATAAAGGCCGTGATGCCTTTGTAACCGGCATCCGGATCGACCGTCGCAAACAGCACAAAGATCTCAGCCTCGTTGCCGTTTGTGATCCAGAGCTTTTGGCCGGTCAGCTCGTAATGATCGCCCTTTTCGATGGCGCGTGTTTTCAGCGCGAATGCGTCCGAGCCGGACGCTGCCTCGGACAATGCATAAGCTCCGACTTTGCCCGACGCAAGCTGCGGCATGTACTTCTTTTTCTGCTCGTCGTTCGCCCAACGCATAAACGCATTGGTCACGAGCGTATTATGCACATCGACAAAAACCGACACCGACGCGTCAACACGTGCAAGCTCCTCGATCGCCAGGATCGCGTTAAAGATCGTCGAGCCTGCTCCGCCGTATTCCTCGGGCGATTCGATGGCCATCAGGCCGAGCTCAAAACACTGTTTGATAAGGTCAGCATCGAGCTTTCCGGCGTGTTCCATCGTCTCGACCTTTGGCCGGACCTCGCCCTCGGCAAACTCGCGTACGGACGAACGAAAAAGATCTTCTTCTTCTGATAAAACGGTCAAACCGGCGTTTGACAATGCGGCTCCGGCGGCTGTGCTCATAATTTTAGTAAATAGTGAATCGTCAATAGTAAATAGTAAACTGATTGATGTCAGTTTAGCTAAAACTGGTTACTATTTACTATTTACTATTTACTATTTCAAAACGCAAAGAGTGGATCAGCCAATCGAAACGCAGCAAAACTCAAACAAACACATCAACCGGTTAAAGATCGTCGCAGCTTTGCTGACGGTGATCGGCATCGGCCTGTTTTCGTATTTTGTATACGCCGTCGGTGTTCGTGAAATATATGAAGGCATATTAAGATTTGGCATCGTCGGGTTTGCGGTGATCCTCGGAATTCATTTCGTAAAAATTTGCGTTCGTGCATTTGCATGGAAACTATGCGTCCATGAGCCGTACTTTCTTAGTATCAAAGACACGATCCCGGCTGTTGTCATCGGCGAAGCGATGAGCAGCACTATTCCGCTGGGCATTTTGGCAAGCGGGACGGCAAAGGCCGTTGCTGTCAGAAACCGCATCCCGCTTGTAGCCGGCCTGTCTTCCGTAGCAACCGAAAATCTTTTTTACAGCCTTACGACAAGCCTCTTTTTGATTCTTGGCGGCGTTGTTTTGCTCAGAGGGTTTGCCATCGACGAGAGCCTCGTTCTGGCGATAAATGTTTTGATCGCTGCCATTAGTATTTTGATCGTCTTGGGATTTCTGATGGTCATTCGCCAATGGCACTTCGCCAGCGCGACGTGCAATTGGCTTTATGACAAGCACATCTTGCGGTCGCTGCTTAAAAGTGGCCGGAATCATGTTCGCCGCTTTGAAGACCTTATCTACGGCTTTTACCGGCATCATCCAAAACGCTTTCTGCCGGTCATTTTGCTCGAGGCGTCTTTTTTTGTTTTGGGAGTATGCGAGGTTTGGTATATTCTCGGACGGCTGACGGACAGTTATCCGAGTTTGCTGAGTGCTTTCCTAATGGAATCGGTCAGCCGTCTGATAACCGTGATGTTCAAACTTATACCGTTTGTGATCGGCGTTGATGAGGCAGGCTCTCAATTTATGGGAGAAACCTTAGCTCTGGCAGTCGGCATCGCCGTAACGCTCGCGATCATCCGCAAGGGACGCATCATCTTTTGGGCAGCCATGGGATGGCTGTTAATTATCAAACGCGAACTTTCGTATCGGGAATTTTCGCAAAAGACCGAGTAACTAAATTCGGAATAAATACGTAATAGCAACAATATGAAAAAAGTGACTGCTCTTTTTACACTCCTCTTTGTTTTCCAACTTTTTGTTTACGGTCAGACGCTTGACGAAAAGCTCAAGGAGATCGACGATTACTCAAACACTGTAATGGCCACCTGGAAAGGGCCGGGAATGGCGATCGCGATCGTCAAGGACGACAAGGTCGTTATGGCAAAAGGCTACGGCGTGCGGGAACTCGGCAAGCCGGAAAAGGTGGACGAAAACACGCTCTTTGCCATTGCGTCGAATACAAAGGCGTTTACGACGGCGAGCCTTGCCATACTTGTCGATGAGAAAAAGATCGCGTGGAACGACAAGGTTTCGAAATATCTGCCAGATTTTCAGATGTACGACCCGTGGGTCACGAACGAATTGACGATCCGCGACATCGTGAGCCATCGTGTTGGTTTAGATACGTTTAGTGGCGATCTGCTGTGGTATGACACGACGTATTCGACGGACGAAATGCTGCGGCGCGTGCGATATCTAAAGCCTGTTTCTAGCTTTCGCAGTCGTTACGGTTATCAAAACCTGATGTATATTGCCGCCGGACGCATCGTCGAAAAGGTTTCAGGCAAGCCTTGGGCCGAGTTTGTCAGGGAGCGAATATTGACGCCGCTCGCTATGAACAGAACAACGCTGAGCGTTCGCGATATGAAAGACAATTTCGCGAAGCCGCACAACGAATCTGGCGGCACTTTGCGAGCTTTGCCGGTCGGTTTTCTCGATGACGCGATCGGCGCCGTGCGGCTGAATTCATCGGTCGCCGATATGTCGAAATGGATACGCCTGCAGCTCGGACGCGGAACATTTGAGGGCAAAAAGATATTCAGCTCTGATCGTTCATGGGAAATGTGGTCGCCGAATACGCTCCAACCAATACCGGAAGCAGCGGCAAAGTTGAACCCCACGCGGCATTTCAGTGCGTACGGAATGGGCTGGGGAATGTACGATTATTACGGCCGCAAGATACTTAATCACAGCGGCGGCCTCGACGGAATGTTTTCATACACCGTGCTCATACCGGAAGAAAATGTCGGTTTTGTGATCCTGACTAATAATGAGTCGCCTTCGTACCGGATAATGATGGCAAAGATGCGCGACGTGTTTGTAAACGCCCCGAAACGCGACTGGAATGAAGAGGTCAGAACACAGACCGAAAAAGGCAAAACCGATGATGCTGCTGAAGCGAAGAAAATCGATGATGCCTGCGTGCAGAATACAAAACCGACGCTAGCGCTCGGCAGTTATGCAGGCACTTATACGAGCCAGATGTACGGTGATGTCACGGTTGCCGAGGAAAACGGCAAGCTCGTCATGAGGCTTGGCCCGGCACCGAACTTCGTCGCCGATCTGACGCACTGGCACTACGATACATTCCAAATTCACTGGCGCCCATCGGTCAATTACAATTTTCCGCGCGGTTTTGTGACATTCACGATAGATAAGAACGCCAGAACCGACCAACTCCAGATCGACCAGCCGAATGGCGATTTTTGGTTCTACGAGCTTGACCTAAAAAGGTCGAAATGATCGTCCGGTTCGACAATATTGCATAAATGTGTGAAAATTTCTAATTCTGCAAACAGTTTATTATTGAGGAGAACATAGATTTAAATGTCAGATGAAGCAGCACAGGCCGTCG
>CAZUEI010000085.1:3972-7911 GCA_964618985.1 uncultured Chloracidobacterium sp. | reverse complement strand
GTAGAACCGAGTAACAGACGGTTGCGCTGTTTGACGTTCTTTTCCTCGATGACAGTTACATAAAACTGGCCCTGTTGGATATAAGCGTCGTGCTCGGCCTCGAAGGACACAGGCTTGCGATCGACATCGATAGGCGTTGTTTGAACAAACACGCTCGACGATGCGGCAGAAGCTCTCGCTGCAGAGGGAATCTCGGCAGTAAGTTCCTCGTCCCATTCTTCTTCGTCATCAAGCGGAGCGGCTTCGAGGATCGGCTCCTCGACCGCTTCGATCTCGTCCGCCTGAGCAGTTTTCTGTACTGCTTCGTCGGGTATTTCCAGAAGATTCGCCTCTTCGGCGGCAATGGGAGCCACTGCGATCTCTTCAACGGGCGAAGTCTCCTGCGTAAGCGGGTTCATCTCAAAAGCCTCAAGCGTCTGCCCGCAATCAGGGCAAAACGTGAACTTCTGGGCAAATCCTTCTTCACACGAATTACAAAACTTAACGATCTTTCCCATTTTTTCGACCTCTCAATATTTACGCTCAAAAAACGAGCGACATAATGATAAAACAATTATAACGCGATTTTTACGGAAGTTAAGCGTTTTTCAACAAAATTTTTCGCGGGCCTTTGGTCGCCGCTAAACTTCACTATTTATAGATGCCTTTGTTGTTTGACGCGATGCCTGCGGGCATCTAATATTTTCATTTGTGAAACTAACTCTAAAGTGAAAAGTGAAAAACTGAAAGTGGAAAGTAGAAAACTGAACGAATTATTCTGGCGAAATATCCCGATCGGGATATTAACGACTATTTTACTAGTACAGGCCGTGTTTTCGCAAGCGGCACTGCCAGCTCCGAAGCAGGAGAAGCTGCTGAACGGGCTGAAAGTCCTGATGTGGAGTGATAGTAAGGCTGAGAAGGTTTCGGTCAAAATACGCATTCATTCCGGCTCGGCATTTGACCCGCAGGGTAAAGAAGGCTTGATGCAGATGCTCGCCGACAACCTTTTTCCCAACGAAGCGGCACGCGAATTTTTTAAGGAAGACCTCGGCGGCGATCTCGAGATAATTACAAATTACGACTATATCCAGGTCAATGCTTCGTCAAAACCGGAAAGCTTTTTAACAATGCTTGAAGCTGTTTCGTCAGCAGTTTCCAATCCGGCTATTGATAGAGAAACAACGGCAAAGCTGCGCTCGGCCCTGATAGCAAAGGTAACAATGTTAGAAGGCGAGCCTACCTACGTCGCCGATCACGCCATTGCAAAAAGACTCTTTGGGACATTTCCTTACGGCCGCCCGCAATACGGCACGACAGATTCGCTCAAAAAAATCGAGTTTGGCGATCTCATCGACGCCAAAAACCGTTTCCTGACCGCCGATAATGCGACTATCGCCATTTCAGGCAATTTCGACAAAACTTCAGGTTTCAGAGCAGTACGGCGCTTTTTTGGCAGCTGGCTCAAGTCCGACAAAAAGGTTCCTGCGACTTTTCGCCAACCGGATGCTCCGCCCGTGGGACTCCAAACTATCGCATCGCCAAAGCCAGATGTTTCAGCCATCAGATTTGCGATCCGTGGGACTTCGCGCAGCAGCAAGGATTTTGCGACATCGTGTGTTTTTGCAACAATACTCTATTACAGATTGAAGAAAAGCGTTACCGCATCCCACACGTTGGATTTTTTTGTTCGAAACGAGCAATATTTTTTGCCCGGTATCATCCAAATCGGATTTTCGGCCCGCAAGACCGATCTAAGAAACGAAAATGGGAAAATCGAGGCCAATGACCTCGTATCCAAAGCCATGTCGGAACCCGTGACCGACGCGGAATTTCAATCCTCTAAAACTGAGAACGCTTTTAGATGGAACTTGCGGACCGCCGATATGTTTTGGCTGGACAACGACACCTACAAGCCCGTTTCGGTCGAAGCCGACAAGGTAGTTTTCGACAACGTCACGCTCGCCGACGTGCGGGCCTACGCCGAAGGACTTAAGGGCACGCCGATGGCCTCTGTCCTTGTGAACACTCCACCCGCGGCTAAATAATCGATGCCAGTCGACACAAATCCAAAAGAATCGGCCCACGCGATCGCCGTCAAGGAGATGTTTTCAGGCATCGCGGGGCGTTATGACCTGCTCAATCACGTTCTTTCGCTGAATATCGACAAACGCTGGCGGCGAATCGTAGCTGATGAGCTGCGCATCACTCTCGATGACCCTAACGCCACAGTTTTGGATGTCGCCTGCGGAACCGGCGATCTGTCTCTCGAACTCAACAGAAGTGCAAAAGCACGGATCATCGGAACCGATTTTTGTCGGCCTATGCTGAGCGTTGCGAAAGAGAAGACAGTAACCGCTAATGCACGAATTCCTTATATTGAGGCAGATGCGATGCGTTTGCCATTCCCTGACGGAAAGTTTGACGCGGTGACGATAGCCTTTGGGCTTCGCAATTTGCCGAATTTTGAGAACGGGCTTCGCGAGCTTAATCGCGTCCTCAAATCCGGCGGCAAGTTGGCGGTTCTTGAATGCTCGCATCCGCCGGTGCCTGTGTTTCGACAGATTTACAGCTTTTATTTTAATAGGATCCTACCGCGTATCGGCGGGCTTGTAAGCGGCTCGAGCGGTGCGTATCGTTATTTGCCGAACAGCGTGTCGACATTTCCGGAGCAGAAAGTTCTTGTCGAGCTAATGGAACAAACTGGCTTTACGGCGGTCAAATACAAAAATCTAACCGGCGGGATAGCCGCAATTCACGTTGGATCAAAAAGTGCAGAAGCCCGCACGTAAGTAAGGGCGGTACATTCAATCTTGAGTGTTACGCCCTTACTTACGTGCGGGCTTGCGCATTGTTGTCATACTCGGCCTCTCGTTATAAAATCTGTTTGCCGAGTTTGCACAGATTATTGGAAGAATGCCCTTACTTCGTGCGGGCTTGCGGCAACACAGATCCCGAATGAACAAATTACACGAAAACCACACGCTTTCATTTGAGCGGGTATTATTTTTCAGTGATGCGGTCTTTGCTATCGTGATCACGCTGCTGGTGCTTGAAATAAAGGTGCCTCACCTCGCAAGTCACTTGGCGAGCGACGCCGAAATTCGCCACGCCTTGTTTGAGCTTCTTCCGAAATTCCTTGGGTTCTTTTTCAGCTTTTTTATTATTGGGATGCTTTGGATAGAGCATCATCGCATCTTCCGGTTTATCGGAAATTGGGATTTTGGGCTCGTGTGGCGAAACCTGCTTTTCCTGCTTTTTGTTGCGTTTGTCCCGTTTCCGACGGCCCTGTTCAGCGAGTATTCTCAGAGCCAGTTCGCTTTTATTCTATATGTACTTAGCTTTGCTTTTGCGGCTCTCGGAAAGATATTGATCTGGCGGCACGCAGTCAAAAATCGCGAGACATTGATGGTAGCCGAGATCGACGATGAAATGATCAAGCAGATCAGCCGACGCTCATGGGCTGTGCCGATAGTTTGCGCGATCGCGATCCTGTTGTCGTTCATTGCGGTTCCTTTTGGCGGGTTTGCATTCCCGCTTATTCCGCTCGTCGCCAATTTGTTATCTCGCAAGAAAAAGGTAGCTTCGGCCTGAGGTGGGAGACTATACATCGTTCGGCAACAAAAAAGGTGCGTATCCTTTTGACACAAAACGCGGATATTGAGCAGAAATGTGTGTCACGATGACAATTTGGCACGCTTTCGCCCACATTCCTCCGCTTCACCGCGTCACCCGTAAATGGCTGTTTCGCCGCGGGCCGCTTCGCCCGCCGCTGCCGCCAAACGAACGCTCCGGCTTTCGGCATACGATGAATTTGTTATAAAATTGCCGTGCCTCTCCGTGCCGGATGAAATATAAGCTCCTAAATTTTGCACGCCAACTCGCTCTGATGCTGCTTGTCATTTGGACGGTGGTGTCGCTCGTAACGTTTTTGATCGAGATCGTGCCGGGCGACCCGGC
>CAZUEI010000085.1:0-3872 GCA_964618985.1 uncultured Chloracidobacterium sp. | reverse complement strand
GGACGGTGGTGTCGCTCGTAACGTTTTTGATCGAGATCGTGCCGGGCGACCCGGCCACTGTAATTCTCGGCGAGACGGCGACGCAGGAACAGATCGAGAATTTTCGCGCTAAGCACGCGCTCGACCGTCCGGCGTTTTTCTTTTCATATAGTTCAGAAAATGGCTTTGTCTGGAACGGTGGCGACAATCGTTATGCAGAATACTGGCTAGGTCTGCTTCAGGGCGATCTGGGAAGGTCATTCCGCACGGAAAGGCCGGTCAGGGATATGATATTTGAGCGTTATCCGGCGACGATAAAGCTGGCGCTCGCGGCAATGCTCGTCGCGATCGGCATTGCTCTGCCGCTCGGCGTTCTGGCCGGTTCGCGAAAAAATTCGCTGGCCGATAATGCCGCATCGTTTTTTGCTCTGCTTGGTATATCCCTGCCAACATTCGTTGTCGGCCCGTTTTTGGTTTACATTTTCGCGGTGCAATTAGGATGGTTCTCACCAACCGGCAGTTACTATCCCGAGGACATCGTTCTGCCCGCCGTCACTTTGGGTGCAGCTCTCTCGGCAATATTAACCCGCATGATCCGCTCTAGCGTGATTGAAGAACTCGGCGAAGATTACGTCCGCACCGCCCGCGCAAAAGGCGTCAGCGAGCGGATGGTTCTTTTCAAGCACGTCTTGAAAAACGGTCTGATCCCGGTCGTCACGATACTGGGACTACAACTTGGCGTTTTGCTTGCCGGTGCGATCATTACCGAAAAGATTTTTAACTGGCAAGGGCTCGGCCTTTTGCTTCTGGAGGACGGCATCGGCAAACGCGATTACCGTCTTGTGCAGGGCTGCGTGCTCGTCATCAGTGTCACTTATATTTTGGCAAATTCGCTTACGGATTTTGTTTATCGCAAGTTAGATCCCAGAATTCGTCTATCTTAAATGAGTCGTTTAGCTTACATTGGAATTGGCATCGCCGCTTTGTTTATCATCGCTGCTATCTTTGCGCCTTTGATCGCGACGCATGACGTGACGGCACAGAATCTGGCGCTGCGCTATATGTCGCCATCGGCAGAGCATTGGTTTGGAACCGACGGCCTCGGACGTGACGTTTTCTCTCGTGTCGTGTTTGGAGCAAGGATATCGCTTGAAGTCGGCATCACGGTTGTCGTTGTTTCTTCTATTCTCGGCATCATTATTGGCGCGATCGCGGGGTTTTATGGTGGGATTGTCGATAAGTTTCTTTCGGGCTATCTGTTTAATGTATTTCTCGCGTTCCCAGGTTTGCTGCTCGCTATCGCGTTGGTCGCCTTCTTAGGAGCAGGCCAGGGCAAATTGATCCTCGCACTTTGCGTAATCGGCTGGGTCGGTTATGCTCGCGTGATGCGCGGGCAGGTGTTAAAGGTTCGCGAATATGATTATGTGATGGCAGCGCGCGCTTTAGGAGCAGGCAACTTGCGCGTATTATTCACGCATATTTTGCCAAACGCGATTCAGCCTTTGATCGTGCAGGCGTCGCTTGGTATGGCCGGTGCGGTTCTTTCAGAAGCGTCGCTTTCATTTCTCGGTTTGGGAATACCGCCGCCGGCGCCGAGTTGGGGAACGATGATTGAAGAAGCGCGGCAATTCTTCAGCTCAACACCGCACGTTCTGTTCTTTCCCGGTGTTGCTATTGCTCTGACCGTTTTGGCGTTCAACTTCATTGGCGACGGCCTCCGCGAATATCTTGATCCAAAACAGCGAAGCAGATAGTTTGTTCGTCCTCGAACGACGTCACCATTTTGCGAGAACCCAAAAAAGAAAAATCCCTGCCGTTCCTCCTACGCAATCAAGAACAACATCGCTGATGGATCCGACACGTTCAGAATCGAAATGTTGTCGGGTCTCATCTGCCGCCGCAACAACAAACGTTACGGTGAAAGCAATGACGTGCCAGTAATGCGCCGCCGATACAAATGACGAATTGCTAAACGCTAAGGAAGCTAAAAAGGCAAGAATCGCGTAGCCGGCAAAATGGCTTATCTTCCGAATGATGACGAAGTATCTACCTATCTTTGTCGAACTCGCTCCCGGCAGCAGCGATTCGACCACACGGATGAAAAAGGGCAAAGTGCTCGAAACCGAATTTTTTCCCGACGAAAGACAGATAATGACGCCGATCCATAAGAACAGAAGCACATAGAAAATAGGATTTTCTCCGCCCAAATAATCCATAAGATGACTATGATCTACCAATCGTCCTTTCGACAAAAAACAAAAGAGACGCGCAAAGAACGTCTCTTAAGTAGTTGATTCACAACCAGACAAAATGGTGATCCGAGAAGGACTCGAACCTTCGACCCAATGGTTAAAAGTAATTAACAACCGTTTCGAGGAGTTCTGACGGGTTTGTATCAGTTAGCATTTCGTTAAGATAATTTGCTTTCCGTTTTTTACTGTTAAGAGCAATTTGGGTGGTTTGTTGCATTTTTGTTGCACTATTCATTTCTAATCCGCAGTAACGACAAAAACGACATTAACCATCGCGGATAGTCATGTAATAAGCCACCAAGCAATCAGATGTTCCACTACGACAAAAACGACATTAATATCAAAAGTGACCAAAATCACACTATCGCGGCGCAAGGTTCAACTAGTATTCGTTACTCCACTGGTGAGCCCGTTTTTCCTCGACCATATGACAAAGTCACTAGGTGCGTCAGTAGGCGCATTTTGTCCATTTCTTCCATTTTTTTTCTCCGGTTTCTCCGCAAATTCTGAGCTGCGTCATCTTCATTGTGTGAGTTTCAATAGAGGCGGCTAGTGACAATCGTTGCAGCAGGTTTCGCCTCGCAGGGCTTCAATGCCCTCTTTTGCAATGATCGGAACCATTATGAGTGCCGCGACCGGATCGGCCCACCACCAGCCAACAGCGGCGTTTAGGATCAAACCGCCCAAAAGAATCGCAGAAAGATAAGCACAAAGGTCGGTTTGGCGCGAATCCGCTTTCATTGCGTTACTGTTCAGTTGCGTGGCCACCTTTCGCTTTGCGCTAGCTAAGACGGGCATAACTACCAGAGACAAAGCTGCAATGGCAATACCGACGTAACTTGTTTCAGGTGGTTCCTGCAACCAGAGAGATTTAATCGCGTCAAATGCTACGTAGATAGCAAGGGCGACAAAACTAAAACCGACAAGACGTAAGGCAAGACGCTCCCGGTGTTCGCCTGAAGCAAGCCGCCAGAGAATGATCCCTCCCGAAGAAACTTCAATCACTGAATCGACACCAAAGCCGATAAGCGCGATGCTCCCGGCAAACAGTCCGGCACTGACAGCGATAATGCCTTCGAGCGAGTTCCAGGTTATCGTTAAATAGGCGAGAAGTCGGCCACGACGCTGAGAACCTAGTATTTGATCGTTCAAAACGTTTGTGCTCATCAAGAACAATGTTACAAAAAATGTGCCGCATGCACCTTTAGGAGCCGTTGATTTTTGGATTTACGACGAACGAAAAAATGGTTGTAGTTAGAAAGAGAATAGCACCGACGAAAACCTGCGGCTGACGCATCATGCATGCAGCGGCGGCGAAGCCGACGAGGAAAATGACATTTGTGATGAGTGCCATTGACCAGATGACGGTATCTTTGCCGCCGTCGCGGAGCATCGCGATATTCATAAACCCCGCGAGGACGATGGCAAAGCCGGTGCCGAGAAACCACGCCGCGTCGTAGGAAATGCCGTGATAGTTGTTGAAGGTAAACGCGACATGAAGCAGGCCAAGAGCGACGATGAGAATACTGGCAACGGTGTGCAGCATTTTCATAAACTATTTCCCTCCGCGTTGGACTAGTTTCTCAATTTCGGCGGTCAGCTTTGCTTTATCGAGCTTTGTTTCGTCGGAGATCCCAAGTT
>CAZUEI010000084.1:0-7934 GCA_964618985.1 uncultured Chloracidobacterium sp. | reverse complement strand
CGACCCGTGCTGCGTCGTTCGATGTGATCGCACCGCTCGGACCGCCCGGTTTGGTCGGCTTGATGGTGTACCCACCCACACCAAAACCTGTCAACGCATACGTGCCCGGCGTTCCTGTAACGACAGGCCCAACCGGCGGTGCGCCCGATATGCTGCTCAAGGACACGTTCTTAACGAACCGCGGCGGAGCAGGATTTCCAATAGAGTTGCCATAGGTGATCGTCCCGCTGATCGAGGTCGTCTCGGCAGGTGTCGGGGTAAACGTCGGGGTAAGTGTACTAGTGGCTGTCGCACTTGGCGAAGCCGGAACGTTTGATGAGAGCGTCCATGGCGAAAACTCCGTCACACCCGCGTATTCGACCCAGTTGTCCGTCGTGTTGCGGTTGGTCGCTCCCTGCATGGTCCAGATCGAACCATTGCTGCGGAAAAGAGACATTGTGGATTCATCATTGCCGTTAAGCTCCGCGTCGGTATAATGCAGCCGCAACGTGGCCGCCCATCCCGATCCTCCGAGCGCTTCGACAAAATAGGTCCGAATGATCGCGCCCACGAAATCGGGCGGCAGTGTTGGCAAAACGTTTACGGTCGCCTCACTCGGCGTCGTGCCCCCGGTGAACTGGATCGTCGTGAAAGGATTGCCGTATGCGACCGGCCCCGAACAAAGACCCAAATTCGTCCGGCGAATGATGCCAAACGTATCGCCAGGGCCGCCCCAACTTACGCTACAAGGAAGCGATAACGTGTTGGCACCGGTATTTAATGTTCCGAGAAGATAAATACTGTTTCCGCCGAAAGTAATATTGTTTGCCAGGTTGAGCGTGCTGCCGCTATTGACCAGCAACTGTTCCATCGGTCCCCATGAACCGGTGCCCGAAAGCTGATGCGAGAACGGACCTCCGACACCGATGCCGAACCGGAACATCAAACCGGTTCCCGATATCGATCCATTGTTGGTGAAAAGCGGTCCGCGTGGCTCGAAGACCGCAAACGGTGTTCCCGGCAGAATATTGATAGTGCCGTTGTTCAATGCGTTTCCGACGAGGCTTACAGCGGGTCCGGTCATCCTGAAGGTAGCTCCGTTATCAACCTGAAGATCGCGGCCAAGCAAGATCGCGCTGCTGCCGGGGTGGACGCTGACTAGTCCTGTCGTAATTCTGAGATCCGACGAAAAGATGGAGCCCGGAGAAAACCGTATTCGCCCGCCGGCGCCGCTGGCTTCCATTCGGACGTCGCCGAACGGACCTGTGATAGAACCGTCATTGACCAGATTCGTCGGCCCGGCCAAGGTTATGTCGTTTACCGAAAGATCCAACGTCGATCCCTGCGAAACAATGAAGCTGTTACTTACGAACCTTACATTGTTCGCCCCTGAAAGCGTTGTCGTCGAAAGGGACGGCGGATAAAGCCCGAGCTGCACGTTAAGCGGAGACCATGTTCCGATCCCTTGCATCACTTGCGTCCGCGGCGCTCCGCTGCGGTTAAAGTTCAGAAAAAATAGATTTCCGATCGCGCCATTATTTGTGAGAGTGTTGCCGTTAAAATTCAATACCGCTGAACCTCCTAATGGCGCCACGGTTCCGTTGATGTTAATATCACCCGCGACATCGAGCGTCTCTACCTGAGCAGTCGCGCCAGCGTCCACCTCGAACGAGCCAATACTGCCGCCGGAGACATCGACAACCCCAGAGACGATTTTCAGGCGCGGGTTAAACCTGACCTGCGCGTTCGCTTCGGTCGTAAAGGTCGATGCTCCGTCCGACGGAGCCATAGCAACAGTTCCCATGCCGAGGATCCCAAGATCGTTAACCGATGAGCCAAGCTGGTTCGCAAAAGAGGTAGCGCCGGTAAAGGTCAGCGTGTGGTTCTGGACATCGAACGTTCCAAAGTTCTGAAAGGTGCCAAATCCAAACGTCACATTGCTCTCCAGCCGGATGGAATTCGAACTCGCAATTTGCGCTCTGGGCGCGTTCCACACGCCTGGCCCGGAGATAGTCGAGGTCATTGAAGGCGGTGACTTAAAGTTTATGATCGACTGAGACGTAGCAGCCCCATTTTCCTGAACGAGACCGAAGTGATTTACATGCCCTTCGATCGTCATTCTGCTTAACGTCAATGTACTGGCGCTGTCCGAAACGAAGCCTTTTGATGTGACTTGATCGCTTACGGCGATGATTCCCTGATTCGCTAACACGCCTCCGGCACTGATCGAGCCGGGTATTTGGATCACGCCGGCCGTCGTGACCGCCGGGCCTGGCCTATAGTTCAGAAGATCTCCGTCGGCCGCAACTGCGGAGGAGCCGAAGGGATTGACCACCTTTATAAAACCAAAGTTTGTTAAGTCACCAAACGCATGAAGACTACCCGACCCGTTGAAGGTTACTCCTGCGCCCGCGGATATCGTGATGTTGCGGCCGACGCCGCCGTTGGTCATCGGGCAAGCGACATAGACATCGTCGTTCTGAGTCGGAAGATGCTGATTGCTCCAGGAACACGGGCACGCCCAGTCGCCGGCAGTGCAACAGGTACAGCCCGAGCCCGAACACGCAACTTGTCCGGAAGGGCACGTAGTTCCCGGGCAGCTGGGCCCGGTTTCTGAAACGCAGCGGTTCGTGTCGATGACCGGAACATGTGTTTTATACATCCCTCGGCCATGGGTTGCCGCTACGATGTCGCCGTTCATCCAGAACAGCTCGTCAACCGAAACATTTGCAGGCCCGCCCTGCGGCAGCAGCCATGTTGCACCTGCGTCCCCGGACGCGAAGATACCTACTTCGGTTCCAACGTACAGGCTGTCGGGCACAGCAGGGTTAATTATTATGCTGCGAACCGGAACTAAAGGAAGGCTGGTAATTCCGTTACCGCTCACGTCGGTCCATGTCGCGCCGAGGTCCGTCGTGCGCTGGACGTTGCCATCGCTAAAACCGCCAAAGGTTGCGTATATCCAATAAGGGCTTTTCGTGATATCGATCGCGATACGAGTGACAAATCGATTAGGAGATGCGTTATTTATCGGCGTCCAGATGGGTACCGGGACCGTACCGTTCTGTGAGAGATACATTTGGCCGTCATTGTGCCCCACAACAATAAAATCGGAGTTTCCGTTCGCAACAGCGATCGCGCTTATCGGGTTCGGAGCGGGCGGCGGTGTCGGAAATGGCGGCCCGGGAGGTGGAAACGTGGGATTAGGAGCCTTGATCGGCGTCCATGAGGGCAATGGATCGGCCTTTATATTGCTGCTCCGCCATAAGCTAAGTCCCCCGGCGAGCATTGTGTTCGAGTTATTCGGATCAAGTATGAATGGCGCGATAAAATTAGCTCCGTTATTCGTGTCGAGAATACCCGTACCTGTGCATGGGGAGAGGCCAGAGGGCGGGGGGGGATTGCAGTAAATGTACTCAGGCTCGCCGACTCCGCCGTTAGTGCTTCGCTGCACTGCAAGATTTACATATTCGCTGTAAAGATAGTTGCCGTCCGTCGGATCCGCCGCTACATAACCGCCATCGCCGCTCGCATATCGGTCCCATGTTTCGGGGTCATAGGGCGGATTGATAGTAGATACCGTCAAAGCTCTCACAGTGCCGTTGTCCTGGGTCCCGCCAAAGATCGTGCCGATCGCACTGGCCGCTCCGCCGTAAAACTGGGTAATGCCGAGACGATGGTTTCGATGTGTCCAGCCGTTTGTTAGCGTGACCGTCGATACGTCGTCGGCGCGAAACATTCCGCCATCGTTCGCAAAATAGACGGATTTATCAGACGAATTGTTGAACCCGGCAGAGGCCACTATCATATGGTGGTCAGAGTGTGCCGAGGACGTATGGTTTGTGCTGATCGCAGTAAAATTTTGTCCGCCGTCGGTGCTGCGCGACAGGGCTACGCCGCCGACAATGACAAAATTGGGATCGAAAGGATTGACCCAGATGATATTGTCATACTCTCCTTGTTGACCTAAGAGATCGTTTCCGGTGTTGACCAGGTTGAAATTTGCTCCGCCGTTCACGCTCCGATACAACTCGCCGTTGTTATTTACGCCGTTGTTTCTATTTACCGAGGCATAGACAATGTTAGGCGAACTGGGAGCGTATGCGATCTCGACCCGACCGAACGGCGGCGGGGTAGGTGGCGGTCCGGGAGGGAAGGTGCCGGGATTCCAGTTTTGCCCCGCATTCGTCGAAAATACTACAAATCCTCCAGTGCCAGAAGCTACGGCATTTAGACTATTTGTCGGGTCGAAATCTACATCGGTAACATTTTGATTTCCACCGACGCCTGCTCCTTGGGTCCAGCTGGTCCCACCATTCGTAGAACGCCAAATTCCGGAGAAAGTAGCCGCGAGAATCGTGCTGCCATCGGGCGATATCGCTAGCCTATTTACGTAAGACCAAGCGCAGTTAGGCCCGGCAACAGGACAAACTGCCGGAGTAGCGGGATTGGTGGCTGCCAACTGTGACCATGTAGAACCTCCATCGGTAGATTTGAATACGCCGAGTCCCTGTAGGGCGTCACCCCCCACTGTTTCCCCTGTTCCCGCATAAAGCTCATTGGGATTGCCTGGATTTCTGACCATTGTTGAGACCGCCAGGTTCGCCATAAAATCGTCCACGACCTGCCACGTATTGCCGGTATCCGTTGTTCGCCAGATTCCGCCTGAGACGCTCCCTACTAATAAATTATTTGCGTTGTTGGGGTCGATGACGATCGAGCGAATGCGTCCGCCGACATTTCCCGGCCCGAGCCATGCCCAGTCCTCAGGGGCTAATCCTGCGACTTCAAGTCCATTAGGCGAGCCGGCGGCAATGGCACGTTTTTTAGCAAAGTCACGCATTCTATCCATCTGTTGTTTGGCCTTGGGAAGCCCATCCGCCGGAATTTCGCCGTTCTCATCCTTCAACTGCAAGTTACGAAAGCGTATGGCTTCCGGGCCGCCTGTGGCATCTTCGTCTTCTTCGTCCTCCTTGTCTCCGGCGTCGCCGTCAGGCGTTACCTGATCGGCGTCGGGCCTCCTCGTTTCGTTTGCCATCGGCGGCCCAGCCTGTTCTAAACCTGGGGCGCTGTCGTTCGCCTCGATTTCGGTTGCGCTATTTCTATTGAAGAGGTTATGTAGTTCCTGTTGAGGCACCGTTTCACCGGTTTCACGATCGCTGTTTGGAGATCTTTCTGAAACAGCATTCTGTCCAGCGATTTCGGGAGATTGTTTACGCGAAGAAAAAACAACCGCAAACATAACGATAACGCCACAGACTAATAAGAACGGCGATGCAAGCCTAATAAATTCAGGTAAATTTCGCGACAACGATTTTGTTTTCATATATCCTCGTTAATCATGCAAATTTCGGGATCTTGCCTGATCGAACACACGAATGCCTTTAAAGCCCTAATCTCTTTGTAAAGTGCATCATTTTGTTTTTGCTGAGCATTGATCTGTTTTTGTTGCTCCTCGATTTGCTGTTGTTGCTCTTTTAGTGCGTTGACGAATGCCGCCTCTATTTTGCAGTTTCATGATTCCTTCCTTGACTGGAGTCAAAATTGCGGAGCAGAGAGCGTCATTCGAAACAAATCTTCACTTTTTTGAAAATTTGGTTTACAGTAGTCATTACAGGCCTTAACTGTTTGACTTAATGACTGTCACTGCTCCTTGAAAGCGAGAATAAGAGGAGGTGCATGTGACTGTCTTGAATTTAGAATCAAATTTTCTTCAATTTAACTTCGGAATGGATAACGGCAGCAAACACACCATTTACGGGTTTGACCGGTTTCGGCTGGATGTTGATATTTTGATGCTTTACGACGGCGAAACCGCCGTGCAGCTGCCGCCAAAATGCGTAAATACGCTTGCCGTGCTTGTGGGACGCGCGGGCGAGGTCATCAGCAAGGATGATCTGATAGATGCCGTTTGGAAAGATTCGATCGTCGAAGAATCAAATCTATCGCAATATTTATATCTGCTCAGAAAAACTCTCGGCAACCGCCAAGACGGCCAGCCTTATATCGAAACCCTACGAAGGCGCGGCTATCGCTTTAACGGCGAGCCCGTTTTGATCGAACCGACGCCAAAATCTCCGCCGCACCCTCAGCCGACAGCGCGCGCCGAGTCGTCGCGCGTTATGAATTTTAAGACTGAGCCGCGCGGCAATGTCGTGGCCCTGGCTGAATGGAAAGAACCTGAACAGATCAAACCGGACGCTTCTCCGAAAATTGCTCTCGCTCCGCGACCTCCTGCATTGACGATAACAAGACGATGGCCGCTGGCGACTGCGTTATTGGCTATCCTGCTCGTTTCGGGCACGGGCTACTTTTTTTACAATCGCAGTTCAGCGGCGCCGACCCAACAACCGCGTGATATCAGTATTCTGCGGCTTACAAACGGGCTTGCGCCCGGAGGAGCATCGATTTCGCCGGACGGGAAATATTTTGCTTATTCTGAGCAATCAGGTGAGGTATATCGTTTGTGGCTTCAGCAAACCGGCTATTCGAGCCGTGTCGAGATAATTCCCCCGTCAGAAAAGCTGGTAAACTGGGCAACTTTTTCACCAGACTCCCAATTTGTCTATTACCTCGCGTGGGATTCGTCGAGCGAGACCTACGCAATGTATCGGGTCCCAACGCTCGGCGGGCCGGCCAAAAAGGTGTTGAATCACGTCGGTTCATTTTCGCTTTCGCCCGACGGCCGCGAAGTTGTTTATGGCCGTTACGATAAGCAGAAAAACGAAATTCAATATGTGATAAATGCAAGCGACGGCTCGGGTGATGAACGCATTATTCATAGTGCGGCCGGCTGGTATAGCAGCGGCCCCGCGTGGTCGCCTGATGGCAACACGATCGTCTTCGCAAAGGAATTGTCTGGCAACCCCGATATAGGAAATCTTTTGCTCATGGCATTAGATATCGGGAACGGTTCGCTAAAGCCCGTCTCCGACGAAAGATGGGACAATTGTTACCGAATGATGTGGAGCGCGGATGGGCGAGGCTTTTATTTTATCGGTACAAAGATCGGCGAAAGCATGACTCCGCGCAGGGACCAGCTTTATTACGTTTCTTATCCTGACGGCCGCTCACGCCTGATCACAAATGACGGAACAAGCCGGCAGCAGCTCAACAGCCTCGGTGTGACCAATGACGGTTCGGTGCTTACCGTTCCATATAACCGCGCCTCGCAGATCTGGGCTATGGACGCGAACGGCGATTCGCGCTCTGCGTTGCAGATAACATCAGGGCTGAACGACGGACGTGCCGGTTTGGCGCCGTTGGCAGATGGGCGCGTCACTTATATCACACGACAGGGCGATAACCTTAATATTTGGGTGATGAATCAGGACGGTTCTGATCAGAGACCGCTCGTGGTCGAGCCCCGGTTAATAGTCGAATTGAGCTCGGCGCGAGCGAGTCGCTATCTGATGTTTGCGTCTCTTACTGATCCCGCTCATTTTCATCTTTTTCGGACAGACCTCGATGGGACCGATTCGAAGCAGATGACTTTTGGCGACGGACGCGAGGAAGATCCGTCAATGTCAAACGACGGCCGCTGGGTCGCCTATACGCAAAGGTTTAACCGCGACAAAGACATTGATCTTTCAGTATGGAAAATGCCCGTTGAGGGCGGCGAACCTGTCCGGCTGAGCCAGCAAAGATGCGAATTGCCGCGTTTCTCGCCCGACGACAAATTACTCTCCTGCACTGAGGATTATAGAACTCTCCACATCCTGTCGGCTGATAGCGGCACGCTTGTCCGAACACTTTCCATTCCGCCGCTTGCAGAAGCTGCTACCGCCCGCTGGACACCGGACGGAAAATCGCTCGCCTATATCGTCACCGAAAAAGGCGTCTCTAACATCTGGCTGCACCCGATCGGCGGAGGCGAGCCAAAACGCCTGACCGATTTCAACATCGCCAGCATCTACAATTTTGCCTACTCTCTGGACGGTAAACGACTCTTCCTC
>CAZUEI010000083.1:0-8037 GCA_964618985.1 uncultured Chloracidobacterium sp. | reverse complement strand
ACTTCTCCGACGCCTACAACAGCCGCTTACATAAGCGCCGACTTTAACAACGGCACCGGTGTATCAACGCTGAGCAATTGGCTTATATCTCCGCCTTTGCAATTGACTAACGGCGCTCAATTCACATTCTGGACGCGGACAGCAACTCCGGTTCAATTCGCCGACCGTCTTCAGATACGAATGAGCACCAACGGCGCGAGTTCAAATGTTGGAACAACGGCGACAGATGTGGGCGACTTTACGGTACTTCTGCTCGACATTAATCCAACCTACTTAACGACGGGCCTTGGCAGTTATCCGATCATATGGACGCAGTTCACCGCAATCGTCAGCGGCCTCGGTTCGCCGGTCAACGGACGGATCGCCTTTCGTTATTACGTCGAAAACGGCGGGCCGAACGGCGCTCGCTCTGACGTCATCGGCATCGACACGGTAAGCTACATCTGTAACCCGACAACCACGCCCACAAACACGCCGACTGCAACCGCAACAAGCACGTCAACATTTACGCCGACGGCAACAAGAACGAACACGGCGACGGCAACAGCCACGGCGACGTTTACTCCAACATCAACCGCAACGATCACGGCGACGTTTACGCCAACAGCAACCGCAACGTTCACGGCAACTTTAACGCCCACGGCATCACCGACAGCCATTAGCGGAACCGTTACATATGGCAACGCGGCGGCCCCGCCAAAGTTTATTTCGAACGCAACTGTAACCGGCACTGGGTCGCCAATCGTCTCGACTACGACCGACGCGCCGGGTGCGACTGCCGGTCAGTATTCTTTGAGCGGATTTGGCGCAGGTTCTTATACCGTCTCGCTGTCCAAGACGACCGGGCAAAACGGCGTTTCGTCTAACGATGCTGCAAGAATCGCCCAACACGTTGCCGGTACCAATACTTTTACGACCGATAACCAAAAGGTTACTGCTGACGTCAGCAATAACGGTACGCTCTCATCGAATGACGCGGCACAGATAGCAAGATTTGTCGCAGGCCTTGGGCCGCCGATCGGCCTCACGAATCAGTGGAGATTCTTCCTTCCTCCAGGTCCTACATTCCCTGTTGGCGGGTCACCGACAAGCCGGACATATGCTTCGGTTACTTCGAGCATTTCGGGCGAGGACTATATCGGCCTGCTGATAGGTGATGTCACCGGCAATTGGATCCCGGGCTCGGCTAGGCCGGATTACAGTATTCTGTTGGCAGTTGGCACCGAAAATGTTCTTGTTGAGTTGACGAATCTTGTGGCGCCGGCAGACAAAGAGTTTATTGTTCCGGTCAGCGTGAAAGAGACCGCGAATAAAGAAATCATTTCTTATGAGTTCGATCTCAGGTATGATCCGACGGTGATACAGCCGACTTCCGAACCAGTCACTGTTGCAGGAACCGTCAGCCGCGGGCTCGTCGTGGTGGCCAACGATAAAGAACCCGGGCTTTTGCGGGTCGTCATTTACGGAGCGTTGCCGGTCGATAAAGACGGGGTGCTTTTGAATCTCACATTCACTGCTGTCGGATTTCCCGGCGCGGTATCGCAACTTGTTTGGGAGCGAATAATGTTCAACGAAGGCGATCCGCATGTAATCGCAACCAATGGGCAAGTTGAGATCAGTGAAAAAACCTCTCAGGAATTTTAGCCACAGATGAACACAGATAAAACTGAAATTTTGTCTTATCTGTGTAAATCGGTGGATAAAATACTCTTTAGGGAATGTATTTCTTCGGAATCGGTATATCCGAACTCAACCCAAACGGCAAAGCTAACAGACCGGATGTAGATTGGTTCACATACCAGGTACCGCTACGGTAGATGGCAAAGTCATCCTTATTGTCGCCGTCGTAATCGGCGGGGACGGGCACGTCGCCCGATTGTCCCCAATGGAACCCGGTAAAAGTCCCGCCGATGCTGTTGTGCACATACCAATTGCCGTCAGACGGACGGAAAACGGCGATGTCTATTTTATTGTCACCGTCGTAGTCAGCCGGAACCGGCATGTCGGTGCCAAACCCAAACTGCTCGGCATAAAACGCGCTGTTGGCAACGTCAAGGCGATACCAAATGCCTGAGCGGAATACGGTAACATCAGCCTTGCCGTCGCCGGTATAATCACCGACCACGGGAACGTCGCCGTTCTGGCCGAACTGGACACCTGCCCACTGGGTGTCGCTGCTTCTGCGCCAATACCAAGTGCCGTTTGACGGACGGAACACGGCGAGGTCGGTCTTGTCGTCGCCGTCAAAATCGTCTGCCTGCGGAATGTCACCCGCAAGCCCGAAATTGATCGCAAAGGTCGTGCCGTTTCCACTGTAGACTCCGTACCAAAAACCAGTCGATGACCGGAATACGGCGACATCGGTCTTGCCGTCGCCGTCAAAATCGCCCGGCGTGAGAATGTCACTCGAAACACCCCAATTTACACCCGTAAAGCCCTGCGTCGAACGCTGAAGGTACCAGTTGCCGTCGTTCGGACGAAATACTGAAATATCGGATTTGCCGTCACCGTCAAAATCCGCCCGCGAACGCGGAGGAATCACGACAGAACAAGTATATTGGCCGGCCACCTGGATCGAATCTATCCACCAGCCGAGAGCTGCAGTGTTATTGTCGGCACCAAACCGCCATTTTAGCTGAATGTTCTGATTGACCGCCGCCGCCGGAAAGCGGGCGATCGTCGTGATGTAGCCGCCTGAGTTTCCGGTCCATGCCGGTCGGTCACCGAGTGGATTGTTGGCGTTGGTATAGTTGCCAAGCGTGCCGTTATATCCGTTTTGCACAAAGGCTCCGCCCGCGGTAATGAAATCCGCAAAAGCCCCGCCGTTAATACTGATCTCGAGAGCTCCGCCGTCCCAGTCCTGTTCAGTGTCGTAATTATGACGGAACGAAAGCGTTGCCGCCGCAGTGTTGATCACAAACGTAGGCGAGGTAAGATCGGTGCCGCCGCCAACGGTTGTCGGATCCTGTGCAAAAGCCGCATTTGGCGCCGAGTCGGGTGTCGTTGTCGAATTCACGAAATTGATGCCCCCCAGAACCGAAACTGCTGTCCAGCCCACCGGAAACGCGGGAGCCGTCACGCCGTCAAAATTCTCTGAAAAGGTTACGCTCGGCTCGCCGACGCCGAAGCTGTGCGTGAAGGAGGCCGGGCCGAGATTGCTGTTGACGTTTATCGTGAGCGTTACCACGCTGCCGCACGTCGTACCCACTGGCACCGTGTAGGTAACGGTTCGGACCACCGTCGCTCCGTTAACGATCGTTCCGTAATCCGCCGAACCGCCCCCGACGATCTGGAGCGTTACGCCGGTCGCGTCGTTGCCGGTCGAGTTGGTCAGCGGAATTGTCAGCGTCACCATTTCTCCCGGTTCGGGAAAACCATCGCCGTCACCGCCGCCAACGTCCGAGACGGTCAGCGTGGGCAATTGATAAAGATTTGGCAGGTCAAAGGCCTCGGTAACACGCGTATTGCCCGTGCCGCTGCCCGGAACTTGTATGCTGGCGCTCGCTCCCATACCGCGGAGAGCAAACCCGTTCCAGACATCCGCGACGTCGAGAGCGGCTTGAGGAGCATCCGAACTCGCCTGGGCGGCGGCGATGATGGCATCGCGTTCGGTCAGGAATGACGGCCCGAGCGGAGCCAGCTTCATTCCGTCGGTGACGAGTTGCAGCGCCTTCCGGTTGCCTATTTCCCAACCAAGCCGCGTGATCAATTTAGCCCGCACTTCCCACAGAGCGCTGTTCCAGATCTCGCCGAGATTGTGAACCTGATCGGCCGTCCCTGAACCAAAAGGCCCGCGGGCATATGCTCCGTCCGAAACGTTTATTTTGGTTGAATCAGCATCGGCAAAGGTCAAAGGGTTGTGCGGCCGGTTGTTCGGGCCACCCGTAAAAGCAATGACCGCCTTTGGAAAACGCCGGATTCCGTAGTAGTAATTATTGAAAAAAGTGCCTGATGAGGCTCGATAGGTGTCGTACGAGCCAGTCGTGTAAACGCCGTTGATCGGATCGGTCGGCTCGCTCAACATCGCGTGGCCGTAAAAATCGCCCCAGCCTTCGCCCATACCACCTGACATATTTGTGGATAAACCGCTGCTGTTTCCGTGGAGGCGATTTGACACGCCGTGCAGGTATTCATGAATGATAACGTCGGCATCGAGGTCGCCGTCAAAATCAGGCGTCGGCCCGGTCCAGAGATACATCTGCATGCGTCCGCGTCCGCCATCTGCCGGCGTGCCAAAATTGGCATTATTCACTCCTGAGCAATCCTGCGCTTCAGCCGAAACGCGGTCGTTCTGGGCACCGCCGCGTCCAAAATTGTTCTGCTGAAAATTGCGTGCGGGCTCGGTAAATCCGAGACGATAAAGCTCGTCATGGATACGATTATTAATATAGAAAAGCTGCGTCACAGCCGCCCGCTGATAGTCGATCATTTCCGGCGACTGACCGGCAGGTGCACAAACGTTTGGCGTCGAGCCGGCGGGCAGAGGCGGATCGCCGCCGTTCTGCGCCGGGTTGGTCGGAACGCCGGGATTTATCGGAAAATCGAATATGCGGTTCGGACTGCCCACCGCCATTCCATTTGCATCAACGCCGTTCGCGGTATTAAAGTCGTCGCGGTCAAGGCCTGCCTGCACCGCGTTACCGTCGGTCGTATTTGTTCCGTCAGTTATCCAGCCGTTATTGTTGAACTGATACGGAGCCTCGTTGCCGACGAGTATCATCATATCCCTCGGAATGGCCGTACCCTGAGTTCCATTGGGCGAGGTTGGCCCAGGCGTCATCGGGAATGGGTTGTCGGCGACGTTTATCATCGCGTTCGGGTTAACATATACGCTGTAGTTCGCCGTCTGAGTTTGATCTTCCACGATATTTTTACGCCAGAGCATAGCATGTGTCTCGGCATCCACGATAACGTAATACGCATTGACAGGCTGCCAGATCAAAACGCGCCAAGCGGGAATTGCAACCCCGGGCTCGGTCGGAAAATACATCTTTTCTGCAGTTGTAGCCCAATCGCCCGAACCAAAGACCGTTTTAAATTCGGTCGATGCCTGAACATTTTTTCGCAGATCGAGTTTTGAAGTGTCGTTGCGGATAAGCGAAGCTGCGGCTCGAACGGCTGTGAGCGGATCGTTGAAATTTGTTGAAAGCGATGCGTAATCCAATGCCGGTGCAAGATTATTGATAACGCGGATCATCTCGCCGCGACGCGTAAAGCCCGCCTTAACCTCGCCGCGAAAAACCGGAATGCCGTTGATCTCCTGATTGAGTTCGACAAACGATAGATTGCCGTCGGGATTTGTGTAATCCGCGGCAACCTTCAGCGCATCGATCTGCGCAGCGTTTGCGCCAACGAGCTCGGTGTTTTGCCTCAGGAAATCGATCAAAACATTTGCATGGCTGGTCTTTGCAGGCGATGTCGCTCCAGTAAGAAATGCTCGGCCTTGCTTGACGTCTGGCCCGATCATTTCGGGAACGCGAATGTCGCTGTTGTATTCGATCTTCAGCGTCGGGACATGCTGTTTCAATGTATTCTCGCCGCGCACAAATCCGTCCCTTGCGTCCGCTATCTGCGAAGCGTTTTTGCCTAAGCCTGTGCGAAATGCCGCGATCTTTTCGAACGCTGTTTTATCCGTACGAATGTCATAATTTGGTAGGTCCGCTTCGCGGCTTTCCGTCCGCTGGAAGAACCCTTTAGAAGCGTTTGAACGCATCTGAAACGGCAAAACAAAAACAGCCGTAAAAGCTGCTAAAACAAAAAGACAGAACAGAATTCTGCGTTGGCGTTCAAACTTAAAAAGCATTGGCATTTGATTAATTTCTCCAGATTATCGGCATTTAGCGAGCAATGAAAGCAAGATCGAAAAACAAACGATGGTTTGCTGTCGAAATAGACGAGCAAAAACATTAAGATAAGAATCTCGACACACGGGAAAGTCGAAAGCTGCAATTAAACGAGTTTTTCGCTGCAAACCTTAGTTTGTAACAAAATCGCGGCTTGAAGTCAATAAAATGGGCGGTGAAAAACCACAAACTGATAACCTGATCGAGAAAGTTTTTGGCTCAACGGGATTGCTCGCTCAGTTTCAGGAGAATTATGAATATCGCGAAGGCCAGATAAAAATGGCCGAGGCCATCGAGCGCTCATTCAACGAAAAGAAGCATCTTATCGTCGAGGCCGGGACCGGAACCGGTAAAACGCTCGCCTATCTTATTCCCGCCATTGCGGAATCTATAAGAAAAAAGAAGCGGATCATCATTTCGACCGGAACAAAGAATTTGCAGGAACAGCTCATGGACAAAGATATTCCATTCCTGCAGAAGGTCGTGCCGACAAAATTCTCAGCCGCGTATATGAAAGGCCGCTCCAATTACGCCTGTCTTTACCGTCTTCATAAAAACGGAGATCAACCCGTGCTCGACGGAATGGATCAGATCGACCATTTCCGGCATGTGGTCGAATGGTCGCGCGAGACAAAAACGGGTGACCGAGCTGAGCTTACTTACTTGCCCGAAAATCTTTCATTCTGGAACCGCATAAACGCCAAAAGCGAGATATGCATTGGTCAGAAATGTCCCGATTTCGAGCCGTGCTTTATCACGCGGATGCGTGTGGGAGCAGATAGTGCCGACATTGTCATAGTCAATCACCATCTCTTCTTTGCCGATCTTAATGTGCGGGGCAACCAGTTCGGCAAAGTCATTCCCGATTACGGCGCGGTCATTTTTGACGAAGCTCATCTGATCGAAGATATCGCCGCAGATTATTTCGGCTTTCAAGTGTCGAATTTCCGCATTGACGAGATCGTAAACGATGCAAACCAACTGCCGATCACTGACGCGGTCGCGACTACGCAAATAATGCGTTCCTCAACGCGCATCAACGGATATGCGGATCAATTTTGGCTCAAGTTTACGCAGGCTCGCGGCCAGGACGGACGCTTTCCGCTGCTCGCCGATGCGTTTTCCACCCGCGGCACCGACGGAGATCAAGATCTCACCGCGCTTGGCGAGATATATCATTCACTCGACGAGTCTCTCGCCCGTCTCGAAACTGAGGTGGACGTTTACTCGGAAAAAATACCCGAGGCCGAGAGCGTCGTCCGCCGCATAAAGCAAACTCGTTTCGACCTGGAGTTTATCGTGAAACAGGCCGACCGTAATTTTGTCTATTGGCTCGAACGTCGTGGCCGCGGCGTCTTTTTGCAGGCTTCGCCGGTCGATGTCTCGGAACTTCTCCAACAAAAACTTTTCAATAAGGTCGAAACGTGCATATTGACCTCAGCAACGCTCTCGGCAAACGGTAGTTTCAATTTTATCCGCGACCGGCTCGGCCTGACCGCCGGCAAAACAAATTCTCTCGTCGCTCCGTCATCTTTCGATTACGAAAAACAGGCGATCATATATCTGCCAAGAGCGATGCCCGACCCGCGATCCCCGGAATTCTCGCAGATGGCCGCAAATGAGATCATAAAGATATTACAAGTCACGCGCGGCCACGCATTTGTCCTCTGCACGAGCAATCAATCGATGGCGGCGCTGTATGAGTTGGTCTCGTCACGAATCGGCTATGAGTGCTTTCTGCAGGGATCGATGTCAAAAACCGGCATTCTCGAAATATTTCGCGCGACGCCGAACGCCGTGCTTTTCGCGACCTCAAGCTTCTGGCAGGGTGTCGATGTTCGCGGAGATCAACTCTCTTGCGTCATCATCGACAAACTTCCCTTCGCAGTCCCGACCGACCCGATCGTCCAGGCTCGAAGCAAATTTATCGACGAAAACGGCGGCCGCTCGTTCTCCGATTACAGCATCCCGCAAGCCGTGATCTCTCTAAAACAAGGCGTCGGCCGCCTGATCCGAAGCACAACCGACCGAGGCGTCATCGCCATTCTCGACCCGCGACTGCGCACAAAAAACTACGGCCGCGATTTTCTTCAAAGTTTGCCGAGGATGAGAATAACGAGTGAACTAACGGATGTCGCAGGCGTATTCAACGATAGACCGTCGAACAATGATTAAGAAAATTTCCATTCTATTT
>CAZUEI010000082.1:0-8119 GCA_964618985.1 uncultured Chloracidobacterium sp. | reverse complement strand
TACGAGTTCGATCTCAGATACGACCCGACGGTGATACAGCCTCTGGAAAATCCTGTCGATGTGACGGGAACGGTCAGCCGAGGCCTTATGGTAGTTGCAAACCCCTACGAACCGGGCTTGC
The DNA here is from genome assembly GCA_964618985.1 of uncultured Chloracidobacterium sp. Classification (GTDB taxonomy): domain Bacteria; phylum Acidobacteriota; class Blastocatellia; order Pyrinomonadales; family Pyrinomonadaceae; genus OLB17. The sequence goes on along the minus strand of CAZUEI010000082.1, from coordinate 7,998 downwards.
TGAGGGTAGTCGTTTACGGGCCGATGCCGATAGATGAAAACGGTGTTCTCCTAAATCTTAGGTTTACCGCCATCGGTGCAGCGGGCTCTGCTTCGCCGCTGAAGTTTGAGCGGATAATGTTCAACGAGGGAGAGCCGCGAGTAACGATTGTGGACGGACAGGTCGCTTTTTTTTGATCGCACGGTAAGTTTGCAAAAACTACTGATAATGTTGGCGTCGGGGGAAAATCTTGACGCCTTTGCTTTTCAGACGGGTGCTTTTGGTTTATTATTAGATATGGAAATCACCGAAATCAACGAAGGCCTGACATTTGACGACGTTCTGCTCGTTCCGGCCTATTCCGAAATATTACCCGCCGAAGTCGACACGCGCACGCGATTCTCGCGCAATATAGAACTGAACATTCCGTTGTGTTCGTCGGCAATGGACACGGTTACAGAAGCGTCGCTTGCTATCGCTCTCGCTCAGCAGGGCGGCATTGGCGTGATACATAAGAATTTCACTATCCAACAGCAAGCCGAAGAGGTAGATAAGGTCAAACGCAGCGAATCGGGAATGATCGTCGATCCTGTTACGATCCATCAGGACAAGCTCGTCTCTGACGCTCTCGCCATAATGAGCCGCTACAAGATCAGCGGCGTGCCTGTGGTCGATGAAAAGGGCCTGCTCGTCGGCATTATCACCAACCGCGACCTTCGGTTTGAGACGCGTTTTGACATACCGGTTTCTGAGATAATGACGCCGCAGCCGCTGGTTACTGTTCCGGTCGGAACGACGCTTGACGAAGCCAAGGTCAAGCTGCAAAAACACCGAATTGAAAAGCTGCTCGTCGTCGACGAAACAGGGCTGTTGAAAGGCCTTATCACCGTCAAAGATATTCAAAAGGCGATCAACTTCCCTATTGCCGCAAAAGACGAACTTGGCCGACTTCGCTGTGCCGCGGCCATCGGAGCGACCGGCGATTTTCTTGAACGAGCCGAAGCGTTGGTCAATTCGCGCGTTGACGCTATCGTTATCGACACCGCTCACGGCCATAGCTCTCGCGTCATAAACGCTATCAAAAAAGTAAAGTCGCAATTCCCTAACATCGAGATCGTTGCGGGCAATGTCGCAACATCAGAAGCCACGAATGCACTTATAAAAGCAGGTGTTGACGCGGTAAAGATCGGTATCGGGCCGGGCTCGATCTGCACAACTCGCGTCGTTACCGGTGCAGGCGTCCCGCAGATCACTGCCATTGTCGAGTGCGTCCAGGCAGCCAAAGGCTCAGGTGTGCCTGTCATAGCAGACGGCGGCGTCAAATTTTCAGGCGATGTCGCCAAAGCCATCGCTGCCGGTGCGGATAGCGTGATGATCGGCTCGCTCTTCGCCGGCACCGAAGAGGCTCCGGGCGAAGTAATTCTCTTTCAGGGACGCAACTTCAAAACCTATCGCGGCATGGGCTCGATCGGCGCGATGCGTTCGGGTTCGAGCGACCGTTACGCACAGGAAGGCACGCTTTCCGACGCCAAATACATCCCCGAAGGTATCGAGGGACGAGTCGCCTACAAAGGCTCCGTCGCCGAAATGGTCACGCAGCTTGTTGGCGGTTTGCGTTCGGGAATGGGCTACACAGGCTGTCGCTCGATAAACGAGCTGCAGTCCAACGCGCGTTTCGTCCGCATAACGTCCGCCGGCCTGCGCGAATCTCACGTTCACGATGTGATAATTACCAAAGAAGCACCGAATTACCGTATCGAGTCGTAAAAAACTTGTTAAATCGGAAATATACGTCAGATGGGCCCGTCGAGGGATTATTTCTTGGCTAACTTTGATGTATAATTGAGCCAAATAGGAGCGTATCATTTTGATGTCGAACAATATTATTAGAACAGCACTCGTTTTCACCGCCTGTTTGTGTCTCGCGGCTTTCGCCGTTATTGGCAACAGATCCTTTGCACGCAACGCCGAACACTGGGTGAGCGTTGACGCGGCGGAACTTTACGTTGTTGCGGCGTCTGCAAAAGTACTCGATGGCAGGCCGGCTCTCAACGTCGACGTCACGAGGGTGATTGACGGTATCGCGATACTGCGACTTGATGACGAACAGATGGAAGACCTGTCGCGGGGCATGCACGAGAAATTTCACAAATGCGGGGGATTTGTCGAGCATGCAAGCGAGGCTGAAGCAGTCGCATGGGTCGAGCGGATCAGGTCGGTTGATCCGGAAGCGCCGGCTGTCGTTTACACCATCGACAATCAGGCCGCGGTAAACACAATGCTCGCCGCCGCCCAAGAGTCCGACAACAGGCAGGTCATACTCGATCTTTCCGCTTTTCCCAACCGTCGCTACAACCAGGCGAGCGGACTCGAATCGGCTAATTGGATAAAAAATAAATGGACGCAGCTAGCAGGTGCGAGGAGAGGCATATCGGTTGAGTTTTTTAACCATCCGTCAAACGTTTCGCCACAGCCGTCAGTCATTATGTCTATTCGCGGCAACAGTCTTCCAAACGAGGTCGTCGTTTTGGGTGCTCATCAGGATTCGATAAATGGGGGCGGCTCTACCCTTTCAGCACCTGGTGCCGATGATGATGCGTCAGGAATCGCGTGCCTTACTGAGATCATCCGCGTGATGATGACAAAAAATTTCCGCCCTGCCAGAACCGTCCAGTTCATGGCATATGCGGCAGAGGAAGTGGGCTTGCGCGGCTCGAACGCCATCGCAGCGTCGTATCGAGCCGCTAACACAAATGTTGTCGGGGTTATGCAGCTTGATATGACCAACTACAGAGGCACGCAGGGGTTTGATATTGTGCTCATTAACGATTTCACTAATGCTGCTCAGAACCAGTTCGTCCGTGACCTGATCACGGCTTATCAGCCGACTTTGCAGGTGCAAAGTTCGCCGTGTGGTTATGCATGTTCAGACCACGCGGCATGGTTCAACAGGAGTTATTCGGCATCATTTCCATTTGAAGCACCGATAGGAAACGACAACCCGTGGATCCATACTGCAAACGACACACTTTCGCAAAGCGGTAACAACGCAAACCATGCACTAAAATTCACTAAATTAGGGCTTTCGTACGTCGCCGAGCTGGCCAAGGGATGCCTATCCCCGCGACTCGCGTGCAGTTCGATCGAACCCGCTCGGCCGGCACGATAAAAGGAAAATCAGTCGTTTTTATGAAAGCTGTTCGGTGAGTGACTCCCACTCGCCGTATAGCTCCTGTATGCGCTTCTGTGTTGACGAAAGGCTTTCTGTAACCTCGTTCAACTTTCCGTAATCTGACGCGATCTTTGGGTTGGACATATCCTGTGTTAGGTTTGCGGCTTCGGACTCAAGCGTAGGTATTTCGGATTCGATCTGCTTGATGCGCCTTTGTAGTTGGTTGATCTGATTTTTGGAGAGATTGTTGGTTTTAGGTTTTTCGTGTTTGGTCTGCGATGAATTGAAAACCCCGGTCGCTACTGCTCCCGGTACTGACACTGCGTCTTCGCGGCCCTGCGGTTCACTAAGCCTGTCAACCTTCCAGTCGTGGAATTCGGTGTAGTTGCCGTCGTAGTTTACGACAGCGCCGTCGGATTCGAACGAGAGCATTTGGTTGGCGATCTTGTCGAGGAAAAAGCGGTCGTGGCTGACGGCGATGATCGTGCCGTCGTATTCTTCGAGGGCGTTCTCGAGCGACTCGCGCGAAGGGATGTCGAGGTGATTGGTCGGCTCGTCAAGAACAAGAACATTCTTTTGCGAATATATCAGCTTCGCGAGCGCGAGCCTTCCCTTTTCGCCGCCTGAGAGGGCCGAGACGGGTTTGAAAACGTCTTCGCCCATGAAGAGGAACTTGGCCAGAAAACCGCGTAGCGTGCCGTTGTCAGCCATCGGGGCGACGCGCCGGAGTTCCTGGATCACCTCGTTTCGCGGTTCGAGGCCTTCGAGGTTCTGCGAATAGTAGCCGATATTGACCTTAGTTCCCCAGTGTATCTTGCCGCCAAGCTCGCGGATTTTGCCGAGGATAGTCCTGACGAGCGTCGTTTTGCCGGTGCCGTTGCCGCCGATTATTCCGAGAGCGTCGCCACGATGGAGCGAAAAATTTAGCTTGCTCGCCAAAACTTTTTTGTCGTAACCGATCGTCAAATCTTCAGCGGTTAAGACATTGTTTCCGGTGCGTTCAACTCGCTTCAATCCAAAATTGCCGCCAGATTTCTCACTTGTGACAGCCTCGATGCGCTCCATTCTCGCGAGTAAAGTGCGGCGTGATTTTGCCTGCTTTGTCTTTTGGCCTTCGAGATTGCGACGAATGAATTCCTGCGTTTTATTTATCAACTGCTGCTGGTTTTCATACTCGCGAATCTGCTGTTCGCGGCGAAGCTCGCGCTCCTCGAGGTATTTCGAGTAATTGCCTTTATATGTAACGGCAACGCCGCGATCCATTTCGACCACACGGTTTGTTGTGCGGTCGAGGAAGTAACGGTCATGGCTAATGACGACGTAGGTTTTCTCGTAAGTCTTTAGGAATTCTTCAAGCCATTCGACGGCATCGACATCTAGGTGGTTGGTCGGTTCGTCCATGAGCAGAACATCGGCGTTCGACAGGAGCAATCGCACCATTCCAAGACGATTTTTTTGCCCGCCTGAAAGCGTTCGCACATCGTGTGACCAGGTTTCGGTTGGAAAGCCGAGGCCAAGAAGCACCGCTTCTGCCTTGGCTGCGTAGGAAAAACCGTCAGCCTGCTCGAACGCGGTCTGAAGATCGGCGTATTTGTGAAGCACCGATTCGGAATGATCAGACTCCATCGTTTTTTCGAGAAGGCGCATCTCGGCTTCGATGTCGTGAATTTCCTTAAACGCAGACAGCGCGGCGGCGTGGACAGTCTCGGCTTCGCCAAAGTCAACATGCTGATCGAGCAGGCCGAGCTTGAGGCCGTTCATTTTTATGACATTGCCTTCGTCGGCCCCTTCCTGTCCGGTAATGATGCGAAAGACCGTAGTCTTGCCGGCGCCGTTACGGCCGACAAGCCCGACCTTTTCGGACGGATTGACCTGAAACGACACGCCCTTTAATATCTCGGTGCCGCCGTAGGATTTCCATATGTCTGAAAGTCTGAAGAGCATAAAACTCAAGTAAAAAGGAAAAAGGCAAAAGGCAAGTGATATCTGCCTTTTACCTTAATCTGTAGATCAAAAGCCAAGCTACTTGTTCGCCGGTTTCGCCGGTGCAGCGGCTGATTTGGTCGCCGCCGGTTTAGCAGGCGAAGTTGCCGGTTTTGCGCTTGTCTCAGGTTTTGCGGTCGCTGTATTGGCAGTTGGTTTTGTAGTAACTGCCGTATTTGAGTTTACCGGAGCCGCAGTATTTGCATTTGTATTTAAGTTAGTATTCGACGTTGCATTCGAACTTGTATTCGCATTAGCCGGCGGAGCAGGACGCGTGCCGCTGAGTTCGTTCGGATTATCGACAACTTTTTTAGCAAGATAATTCTCGATCTTCGCCTCGTTCATCGCGATCGCCTGATACGACGCAGCAAGAAGCTGTTTGCGATTATCCACCAACAGCTTATTGATCTGCGGGCGAACGTCGGCGCTGTCGAGCGTCAAATTCTCGTCCTTTTCGATCCTTTCCTGCAGTTTGAAAATATAGCCCTTGCCATTCACCGGAACCATATTCGTGACCTGGCCGATAGTGAACTGCGGATTCATAAAAGCCGACCCAACCTGCGAGCCAAAGTTCTGCTTTAATTCGTCCTCGGTTATGTAGCCGAGATCGCCGCCCTGTAATTTGCTTGGGTCTTCACTATATTCACGAGCGAGAGCTGCAAAATCGCTAGCAGGCATCTGCACTTTAGCAAGAACCTCTTTGACCCTCTGGCTTGCCTCGGTCTCATTTTTTGTCGTGTCACCTTCGCCTCCGTCGGAGGGATCGATCACGATCGCCGCCAAGCGAACACCACGCTTCTTAACAAAAAGATCGGGGTTGCTCTTGAAAAAGTCGGTTATCTCCTGATCTTTCGGCGTTTCGATGCGGCTGGTTATCTTGTCGACCAACTTTTGTATGGCAAGGCCTTTTTTGATCGATTCACGGAATGATTTATCATCGAGCCCGGCCTGCTTCATTTGCTTGTCGAATTCTTCAACGGATAAACGGCTCTCGACTTTTCGCTTGTTGACCTCGCCGTTGATGTCCTCTTCGGTCGGGACCATATTTTCCTTTTCGGCCTTTTGATACATAACTTCCTGCTCGACGAGGCTTTGCAAGACCTGTAGACGAGCACCGGCAAGTTCGAGCGGAGAAAGCTTGCTCTCCTGTCCCTGCGCCTGCTGCTTGACCGCCCGGTCAACCTCCTGCATTGTGATGACCTTGCCATTGACCTTTGCGGCGGTCTCATTCGTATCGACTGAACCGCTGGTCGAGGTATTAGCCACGGGCACATTGCATCCGGCGAACATTGCGGCAAAAATTGCCAAACTAGCTAGGCCGAAAATTCTCTTATTATTAATTTGCACGATTGCTTTTGCTCCTTTCATCTTGTCCAAATGTGTTTACTTACTTGACTAAACGTCAATATATTTGTTATAAATCTTGTTTCGAGTTTTGATAAACTCTTTTATTTCTCGCTGAGTACGAGAGGCAATAATATGGCAAAACGCTGCGACGTATGCGGGAAAGGCCCGCAATTTGGAAATAACGTATCACACGCTAACAATAAAACGCGAAGACGGTTTAACCCGAATCTTCAGCCTGTTCGCGTCCAACTGCCCGCCGGCGGCAACGGGCGGATGAAGGTCTGCACACGCTGCATAAAATCGGGCAAAATTGTCAAAGCTGCTTAGTTTTATTTGAGATACACCTAACCGCTTTGGTTGCCAAACGATTGAATTTCAATCGTTTGGCTTTTGTTTTGTTCAGAGTTGCGGCTTTAGCCACGATGATCACACATAAATGCGTAACTCTAAACAATCGCAATACAGTCGATCTCAACCTTAGCGTCACGTGGCAGCCTTGCCGCCTGAACCGTTGCCCTTGCCGGTTTGTTGTCGCCAAAATAGCGACTGTAAACCTCATTCATCTCAACAAAGTCGTTCATATCGGCAAGAAAGACCGTTGTCTTGACGACATTATCGAGAGCGGTTCCGGCAGCTTTTAGAACTTCGCTCAAATTTCGCAACACTTGTTCGGTCTGCTCGCCCACAACATCAGAAACAAACTCGCCGGTTGCCGGATCAATCGGTATCTGCCCCGAACAAAAAACCATCCCATCAGCCTTTATCGCTTGCGAATAGGGGCCGATCGCACCCGGTGCCTTGTCTGTTGTCACTGTCTCTTTCATCAAAATTCCTTTTGAGAACAACTCAAGCAAAACGCGAATTTTAACAAATTAATAGCTAAAAGGAAAGGACGGACATGCGAGTGTGTAAGAGTTAGGCGTTGACGCGCTCGACGGCGATCACGCCGGGGACGTGTTCGATGGCGCCGACGACCTTATCGAGGTGCTTTTTATCAAAAACCTCAACGGTGACCTCGATCATTCCTATATCGTCTTTTGAAACGTTGGCGCGAGCGTCGCGTATGCCGGTTTTGATGTCTGCGATGGCATTAGTGATGCCGGCGAGCATGCCGGTGCGATTTTCTGTCGTTGCGAGCAAATGAACCGACTGGATCTGTTCTGTATCAGTAGCCTTTGCCCATTCTACTTCGACAATACGCTCTTTATTGACCATTAACTGTGAGACATTTTTACAGCGTTTGTTGTGGACAACGATCCCCTTTTCGAGCGATATATAACCGATAATGTCTTCGCCGCGTAGCGGATTGCAGCATTTAGCTCGTGTTATCAAAAGGTTATCGACGCCTTTGACAACAATTGCATCTTCGCCCATGCCGATGAACTTGCGGACGGCTTTCATGCCTGTTTTCAGGCGTGTTTCTTTTTTGTTGTCGGGATCAAGCTCGTTCAATTTCTCTGGGCCAAGAAATTTTCCGAGCACATTTCGCGGCAATGTCTTTCCGTAGCCCACCGAGG
>CAZUEI010000081.1:5686-8151 GCA_964618985.1 uncultured Chloracidobacterium sp. | reverse complement strand
GCCGCTCCGTCCTCAGTTCGGCCTGAAACGACGACAGGCAACCTCAGAGCCATCCTGAGAGCGAACCGCTTTTCCTCGTATTGGGGCTGTATTGAGGTCATCTTAAGTTCAGGCAGAAGTTCGGCACAAAATAATAGACCCAGTTTAACACGAAACACCTGTCCGTGTAACCATTTACGGACAGATCGGCAATGAAAAGACTGAAAATCAGGTTAGTTAGATTCGCTGGAAAACGCAATAGCGAGCCTATTAGACGAACCCATTACCGCATAGTTATACTATATGAAAAGGGAAATCCAAAACGAAACGGGTCGCCTGAATCTGATATGTCACAAACAGAATTACATCACAAGGTCGTTATTTTAGGTTCGGGGCCGGCTGGATTGACGGCAGCGATCTATGCCGGCCGTGCCGATCTCAAGCCTTTGGTGATCGACGGGCCGCAGCCTGGCGGCCAGCTTACGATAACGACCGATGTCGAGAATTATCCGGGCTTTAAAATGGGAATAATGGGCCCGATCCTGATGGACGAGTTTCGCGAGCAGGCTTTGCGGTTCGGCACAGAAATAATCAATGTTTGGATCGACCGCGTTGATCTGGCGCAGCGGCCGTTCACCCTTTACGGCAAAGAAAGCGAGGACAGCAGCGAAATAACCACCGTCATAAAAGCCGACACGCTGATCGTTTCGACAGGAGCATCCGCCAAATGGCTCGGCATTCCGGGTGAAGCACCTGTGCCCGAAGGCCTCGGCGGAAACGGTGTTTCGGCCTGCGCGACGTGCGACGGGTTCTTTTTTCGTGACAAGCCGATCGTCGTGGTTGGGGGCGGCGACACGGCGATGGAAGAAGCGCTGTTCCTGACAAAATTTGCGTCAAAGGTGACATTGATCCACCGGCGTCACGAGTTTCGCGCATCGAAGATCATGCAGGACCGCGTTCTCGCGCATCCTAATATCGAGATACTTTGGAACACCGAGGTTAATGAAATTATTGGAAGTAAGGAAACCGGTGTCGAGAGCATAAAGATCTTTAATAATAAGACGAATGAGGATAGTGTTTTGCCAACGCAGGGTGTGTTTATAGCCATCGGCCATAAGCCTAATACCGAGTTGTTCAAAGGCGTTCTCGATATGGATGAAGTTGGTTATTTAAAGACTGAAGGGCGTACGATGAAAACGAACATCGCCGGAGTCTTTGCCTGCGGCGATGCACAGGATTCGTATTATCGCCAGGCAGTCACCGCCGCCGGAACGGGATGTATGGCGGCGATCGACGCAGAACGGTTCCTTGCCGAACAATCACATCACACCGACGCTACCACAGCCGCGAAATAGTTATGCCGATTTACGAATACAAATGTCAGCAATGCGGATTAGGCTTCGAAAAACGCCAGAGCGTTTCTGACGCGCCGTTGACGACCTGCGAAAAATGTCACGGCAAGCTCGAGAAGCAGTGGTCGTTGTCGGGTTTTCAGTTCAAGGGCGCCGGATGGTATGTAACTGACTACGCGGGAAAGAAAGCGGACAAAAGCGAAAAAAGCGGAACGGTCGAATCAACCGCAAAGCCCGACACTGCATCAAAGAGCAAGGACGAAACCAAACCTGCACCGAAGGAGACCATTTCGAAACCTAGCAAAGAATGATAGGCATCCGACGTACATTTTTTTCCACCATACTATGCTTGCTCATATTTGCGTCCTTTTCTGCGGCCCAGTCGCGACGCAATGCGCGCGGCAATGATGTCGATGGCACCGTCCTCAACGTAACCGCCGTGCGCAGCGACAAGAAAACCGGCCCGATCAAGATCGAAGATCTTTTCCTCTACGAAAACGGCATAGAGCAAAAGATCAAGAATCTTGTTTTTGACCCGAGCCCTTCAAAGATCGTCATCCTCGTCGATAATTCGCAGACGCTGCCAACCTCGGTCGAAGCTCTCAAGGCCGCGGTGATGGAATTTACCTACGAGATCTTTGACGGCGACCAGCTTTTTGTTCTCGCCTACGACGAAAAAGCCGAGATCATTCAGGAATGGACCGACGAGGCCAAGAAAATGGAAAAGTCGCTCGCGACGTTTCGGAAAAAGGGAAATCCGTATCTTTTCGATGCGCTGCATTCCTCGATAAAAGAGGTGTTGCTTCCGCTGATGCCGGGAACACGCAAAACTGCCGTAGTCGTGATCGGCGACGGCCTCGACCGCGGCAGCAAGATGCCTTTTGACAAGGTGTTGAGCGAACTCCAAAACGAAAACATAACCGTTTACTCCCTCCAGATTGCCGACCGCACCGGCGGAGCCTACCGCCGCGACCAGCCAAAAGCCTCGGCTGTCATAACCCAGCTAGCGGAAGAAACTGGTGGCAAAGTCTTCCCGTTCGAGGAGGCCCAAAACGCCGCAAAGTTCATCTGCGACGAACTGCGAAAGAATCGCTACCTTCTCTCATACATGCCTGTCAACACATCGACCTACGA
>CAZUEI010000081.1:0-5586 GCA_964618985.1 uncultured Chloracidobacterium sp. | reverse complement strand
TGCGAAAGAATCGCTACCTTCTCTCATACATGCCTGTCAACACATCGACCTACGACGCCCGAAAACTTTTCCTTTTAGGTAATGAGGGAATTTCAGTCCGAACGAAGGCCGCTCACCCGCCGAATGTTAAGTGACATTTACCTTCGCCAAACCTTGCTGAATTAGCTGCTCGATCTTTTTCTGTAGAGGGCCGGTTCCTGAATCGTCGATCTGATTTACAACAACCTCTGTCCAACTCGTGATCCAAACACCATGCGACTTTTTCTGGATGGGGTTGGTTTCAAATCTCAGCTCAGAGTCACGCCCGTCGTAAACGACCTGGTACCGTTCGCCCTTCTTCATAAATGTGAACGACCACGAACCAAAAGTTTCGTACCGGTATTCTGAATTCAATAATTGAACTTCGATCGATCTAAGATATAGCGCCGTGTGCGACATTAGATCAAAATAATCGATTGGGTAGTCATATCCGCTCATTATGTTATACAGCCACCGGCGCAGCGATCTTGCCCCACGATTGGTAATTATTTAATTTCAGATTTTCAAACTTGAAATTGAGCAACCCGTCAAGGCCTTTTAAATCCGTAGCATTTACAAATTCCAGATTAGGCAGCGGCATTGTTTCGCGTGAGAGCAATTCTTCGACTTGTCCAAGATGGTTTGAATAAATATGCAGATCGCCGAAAGTGTGGATGAAGTCGCCGACCTCAAGACCGCAGACGTGTGCGACCAAATGAGTGAGCAGTGCGTAGCTACTGATATTGAACGGTACGCCCAGAAATGCATCGGCTGAGCGCTGGTATAGCTGGCAATGCAAAGTTTTTCCATTCTCAACCTTGAATTGAAACAGTGTATGACAAGGAGGCAGGGCGACGTCGTCGCAGGTTTGCGGGTTCCAGCCGGTTACGATCAGGCGGCGTGAGTTTGGGTTGGTTTCGATTTCCCTTATCAATCTTGCGATCTGATCGACTCCGTTCATTTTCGGGTAATCGCCGCCAAACGAACGCCACAAATAGCCGTAGATCGGGCCGAGATCGCCTTCCTCACGTCCAAAGCGCTTCGTCTGCTCGGCGGTTGCCCATTCGGCCCAAATATCCACGCCGCGAGCCTCCAAATTCCGCTCGTCGCAGTCGCCTGACAAAAACCAGAAAAGCTCTTCTGCAACCCATCGAAACGGCACTCGCTTTGTCGTAACTATCGGAAAACCTTCACGCAGATCAAAGCGCGTTTGATAACCAAATGTCGAGATCGTCCCGACGCCGGTGCGGTCTTCGTGCCGCACACCGGTGTCGAGAATATGCCGTAACAGGTCGTGGTATTGCTTCATTATCTATTCATCGTCATAGATGGTCTGCGACGTGTCGAAATAAACCTTATGCTTAGTGCCGTCCGCCAATTCGACTACCCAGACGCATTGCTGTTTGGTTGAAGTATAGTGCATTTCCTTTCGCCAGTCTGAGTTCTCCTTGCCGAATTGCTCGTTGACAAATTGCCGCTCCCTTGCAACCCGTGTCAGAAGCCGGCATGGGCGAAATTTAACGGCAGTTTTAGGCGTTTTACCATCGCCGGAAATGATCAATTCGTCGTCAGTTGTGCTCATCGTTGTTGTGCAAACTTTCCCTAAAAGTTACCATAATTAGCTTATGTCGGGGAAATTGGAAGTCAGTTTTAACTCGCCGCAATGCGGCTGGATGTCGATCGGCTTTGACGACGGCGTTAACGAATTTCACACGACGACCGCTCATGCTCCCCACGAACTGGCTTTGTCCGAATTGCTGCGAATTTTAACTTCATTGCTGGATGGCAATTCGGAGCAGAATGACTATCTGCTCAAATGGAACCGCAACCCTGAGGAGTTTGATCTTCTATTTCTCCGCGACGGTAAAAATGTGAAGCTTGAGATCTATCAATACCCAACCGATGAGCGTGAATCCAAGACGCGTGAGTTGGTATTTTCGCATCAAGGGAACATTCGCGACGTATGTTCGGCATTTGCGGCTACATTTGGGCAGCTTTACACAGACCGCGAAACGGACGAATTTGAATTCAACTGGCGTCAGCCATTTCCACATGCTGAATTTGAGGAATTTAAGAAGAGGATAAATTAGCCACGAACAAACACGAAAAAGCACGAAAAAGCACGAAAAAGATATTAGGTTCGTGTTCTTTTGTGATTGTTCGTGGCTAAAAATCTGATGAAAGAGAAATTACTTGATCTATTAGCATGTCCGACGTGCGGTGGTGACATTTTGCTCGCATACGCCAGCAAGTACGACGAAAAAGAAATTATCGACGGCGTGCTGACCTGTAAGAAATGCACGCGCGAATATAAGGTCGTCCGCGGGGTGCCGCGCTTTGCCGATCTGGGCAAGATCGAAGAGGACAAAGCCGAAACGGCTGAGAATTTCGGCTGGCAGTGGACGCATTTTACACAGGAAGATCCGAAATACAACGAGCAATTCCTCGGCTGGCTCCAACCTGTCAAACCTGATTTCTTCAAAGATAAGATAGTGCTCGAAGGCGGCTGCGGTAAGGGCCGCCATACAAAGCTCACCGCCGAATGGGGCGCAAAAGAGGTTGTCGGAATCGATCTCGGCGACGGTGTCGAATCGGCATTTGCGTTGACCCGTGACATGCCGAACGCACATATCGTCCAATGCGACATTTTAAAACTGCCGTTAAAAAAGGCTTTTGATTACGCATTCAGCGTCGGAGTTCTGCACCACACACCCGACCCGAAAAAAGCGTTCATCTCGCTCGCGTCAAAAGTAAAAAGCGGCGGCCATATTTCGGCTTGGGTTTACGGCGCCGAGAATAACGAATGGATATCGAAATATGTAAATCCCATTCGAACCGGTTTTACGTCGCAGATCAGTCAGCCGATGCTTTACCAATTGTCCAAACTACCGACGCTCGGCGTATTCTTATCGACCAAGCTTGTCTATCGCCCTCTGAACTCGATCGCAAAGCCTGTCGCCAACAAACTTTTTTACAACGAATACCTCAATCACCTCGGCACTTTCGGCTGGCGCGAGCAGCACAACATTGTCTTTGACCATCTGGTCGCACCGACGGCATTTTATATTTCAAAAGATGATTTCGCCGGATGGTGGAATGAGATAGCGGCCGAGGACGTAGAAATCACATGGCATAATGAGAATAGTTGGTGTGGATTTGGAAAGGTTTCATGAAATTCGACAAAGGTATCGCAAAAAAACATCGAGTTTCGATCGAAAAGGCATTCGAAACGATCGTCGAGAAAGGCGACGATTTTCATCGTCACATGATGAACGAATTTGACGAATCGAAGATGCTTATCAAGGTCGAGCCGGTTGCGAAGATCAATGCATCGGGCGTTACGAGTGTTATCAACTCGATCATGACAAATGTCCGTATGGCGCGTGAGCGTCTGAGCCTGCGGGATTCTTTGGGAGAAATTTACATCTCTATTGCCGCTGAGACTATCGGAGACGGATTTCAGCGCGGCGTAGAAGGAACATTCGTCCACGAAGGCCGTCACGCCTATGACTTTGCACAGACATTGGAAAGCCTTTCAAACGCCGACGTCAACCCGCTCGGCGTTTTCAATCCGAATCTTTACGAGATGGAATGGGAAGCACACCTAAATGCAGGGCGCTGGATGCTATGTATCAACAAGCCTGATTACGTTGAGGAAGGAGTTCAACTGATGATCCTTGGGCAAAAGCCGGACGGTTCGTATTTCTTGAATGAAGACGGTATCAAACAACGCCTCCGCGACAGCTACGGCCTAACGGCAGACGGCAATGTGGGCAGCCTGGCGAGTGAAATGATGGGCCTTCGGGTATGATTATCTTATGAACGCGACTTTGCCGCAGGAAATGCAGCAGCACACATACGCCATCATGGACGAGGTCGAGGGCTCGCATTGGTGGTTTGTCGGCCGCCGCGCCATTCTGGAGTCGTTTCTTAACACGATCTGCTCACGACTCACGACTCAGGACTTACGACTTAGAATTTTGGACGTGGGATGCGGGACCGGGGCGAATATCCAAATGCTCTCGCAGTATGGCGAAGCCGAGGGCGTGGATGTGTCGGATGACGCACTCGAATTCTGCCGTCAAAAAGGATTGAAGGCTCAAAAGGGACTTGCTGAGACTTTGCCCTACGCGGACGAGACATTTGATCTGACGACAGCTCTTGATGTGGTCGAGCATCTTGACAACGATATCGCCGGATTAAAGGAAATGTATCGCGTCACGAAAAGCGGCGGTTATTCGCTCATTTTTGTGCCGGCATTTATGTGGCTGTGGGGTGTTCAGGATGACATTTCGAACCACCGCATTCGATACACCAAGTCGCAGATCGTCGAAAGATTGAAAGCGGCCGGGTTTACGGCAGAACGCGCGACCTTTGCGAATTGGACCTTTTTCGCACCTATCCTCGTAGGCCGTACGATAATGAAACTGACCGGCATTAAGCCTGAGTCGGAGAATAACATTACGATCTCGGGTCTTAACGGCGTTTTTGGCAAACTCTTCGGAGCAGAACGCTTTTGGCTGCGAAACTTCAACTTTCCCTTCGGCGTGTCGATCGTTGTGGTTGCGAAGAAAAATTAGCCACAGATAAACACAGATAGACACAAGATAAGAAAGCATTTTCATCTGTGTTAATCTGTGTCCATCTGTGGTTTAATTTTTGTTTTTGAGAAATGAATCATCAATCTGAAAACGATCCTGAATTATCATTGTTCCTGCCGGTTCTCGACGAAGAAGAAAACCTGCGGCCGATGCACGCAAAGATCGCGGCGGCGTTAGATGCGCTTGGCAAGGTCGCGGAGGTTATATATGTTGACGACGGTTCGACGGATAAGAGCCTTTCGATACTAAAAGAAATTGCGGCGAGTGATAACCGCGTTCGTGTTATTTCACTGAGGCGTAATTACGGCCAGACGGCGGCGATGTCTGCCGGGATCGACGCTGCAAAGGGCGATATCCTCATTCCGATGGACGCCGATCTGCAGAACGATCCGGCTGATATTTCGCGTCTTCTCGATAAGCTCAACGAAGGCTATGATGTTGTCTCCGGCTGGCGAAAGAACCGACAGGACAAGCTCGTTTCGCGAAAGATACCTTCGCAGATCGCCAACCGCATAATTTCATGGATCGGCGGAGTACAACTGCACGATTACGGCTGCTCGCTAAAGGCGTATCGCCGCGAAGTCATCCAGGACGTGCGGCTGTATGGCGAGATGCATCGCTTTATCCCGATCTACGCAAGCTGGGCCGGTGCACGCGTGGCTGAGATACCGGTCGATCATCATGCCCGCACGATGGGCAAATCAAAATACGGAATTTCGCGAACCATCAAGGTCATTTTTGATCTCATCACGATCAAATTCATGGCCGAATATCACACCAAGCCCCTTTATGTATTTGGCGCCTTCGGGATGATCGCCTTTTTTATTTCAATGGTAGCCGGTGTTTGGGCATTGGTCCTAAAGATCGCCAAAGACGTTTCATTCATTTTAACGCCGCTCCCGATAATTGCGGTCGTAATGCTAGCGATCTCTGTGCAGTTTTTCCTGATGGGCCTGCTCGCCGAACT
>CAZUEI010000080.1:0-8155 GCA_964618985.1 uncultured Chloracidobacterium sp. | reverse complement strand
ACACCGAGTTCGCGGATGTATTCGTAATAGACCGGCGAGCAAAAATGCGTTTGATAGCCAACCTCGTAAAAATAAGTCGGCAGAAGGTGTTTTTCTTCCAAAAGCTGTCGATACGGCGTACCGCTGTTTCGCTGTTCGGCGATGCGGACATCGAGATGCGAGTCAATATTGACGCCGATCCAACATTCCGGTCCGTAAACCTCTGCCATCGCTGCTCCATCGGGGTATGAAATATCATTTCCGCCGCCAAGAACAATGATCCGCTTGCCATCACGCAAAAGCTGAGCGACGACATTAAACTGTGTTCCGTGCGTTTCTTCCAATGTGGCGCCGATAACGACATTGCCGAGATCAAAAATCTTTTTCTTGATATTAAACGGCGTGAGCGTGTAAAACTGTTCCCGTATCGCGTCCGGAGCGGCGGCCGCACCAGGGCGACCGTTGTTTCGACGCACGCCTTCGTCCTGCGGACAGCTCAGGATCACGACGTCAGCCGACTCATAATTCTCAGGATCTGAATGGACGACCTCACCCAGCCGCGGGTCGTTCTTGTCACCGCGACTGAAAAACAATCCGCCATCTGGCCTTGTTGTCAGGTCAAACATATCGTTCATCTTTATTTACTTTGGCGTAGCCGCAGGGGTTGTTCGCGCATTATAGTATGTGATGAATTGTTTGGTTGCGTCGGCGCTTTCGGCGAAAAACAGCAAAACTCCCGATTCTCCTAATTTGCTTATGTCAAAGATCGCGCCAAAGCCATTTTTATTTGCAAACTCGGTAATGCCTTTTCCGATGTCATCGTTAATGGGGGAAATCACCCGCTTGCGGCGTTTGTCGAAAGCATCTTGCAGATCGGATTTCTTGCGCGTAATCTGACGCTGCAGATTCTCGCCTTCATCCTTTTTGGCATTGTATGATGCCTGATTGAAAAGATTGGCAGGTAAATTTTGCATATTTTCAAGCTCTTTGGCAATAGCCTGAAGTTTTGTGTCGTCATCCTGCAATGCTTTAATTTGCGGGGCGAACTCAACATCAAGCTGCTTGTTAACATTGACCAGCTTTGTGATGCCGGTCTTCTCGTCATAAAACGCATCGGTATTGATCAGTGCGATCTTTGCAGGTGCTATCTGAGCGAATAGCGCGGACGCGCAAGCCATAAATATAAATGTCCCAACAAGGACACGGCGAATTGAAGACATGATAGTTGTAGCTCCTATTTAGAATTATTCTTTTCGGCAAGTAACTGACGATAATTGAATCTTATCCCATATCAACGCTTCATCGGAATCTTCACATCATTATTATCTGCGAATTCAATAGCTTCATCATATCCGGCGTCGGCGTGACGAATAACGCCCATGCCGGGGTCGGTTGTTAATACTCTTTCGATCCTTTTTGCGGCTTCTTGGGTGCCGTCGGCGACGATGACCTGGCCGGCGTGAAGCGAATAACCAATGCCGACACCCCCGCCGTGATGAAGCGAAACCCATGTCGCGCCGCCTGCGACGTTTATCATAGCGTTGAGATAAACCCAATCAGCAATGGCGTCGCTGCCGTCCTTCATAGCTTCGGTCTCGCGGTTTGGCGAGGCGACGCTGCCGCAGTCGAGATGATCGCGGCCAATTACGATCGGAGCCTTTAGCTCGCCGGAGGCAACCATTTCGTTTAGCTTTAGCCCGGCTTTTGCACGCTCGCCGTAACCGAGCCAACAAATGCGCGCGGGCAAGCCTTGAAATTCAACCTGTTCCTGCGCCATCGTTAGCCAGCGAGAGAGATGATCGTCATCGGGGAAGAGATTCATTATCGCTTCGTCCGTGCGGTAGATGTCTTCTTTGTCGCCCGAAAGCGCGACCCAGCGAAACGGACCTTTGCCGATACAAAACAACGGCCGAATGTATGCAGGCACGAATCCCGGGTAGTCGAACGCATTAGCAACGCCGTTATCCTTTGCTCGTTGTCTGAGATTATTGCCATAGTCAAAGACCACTGACCCACGACGCTGAAACTCAAGCATTGCCTCAACATGTTTCGCCATTGAGTCCATTGCGCGCTGTTCGTATTCGGCCTGGTTTGTCTTTCTTAGTTCATTTGCCTGTTCGATGTTTAAGCCGACAGGAATGTAGCCATAGAGAACATCATGAGCCGAGGTCTGATCGGTAACAACATCAGGAACAACGCCGCGTTCAAGCAATTGCCAATGTATCTCGGCGGCATTGCCGAGCAAGGCGATCGACTTTGCTTCTTTTGCTTCGACGGCCGCTTTAGCGATCTCTAACGCATCGTCAAAATCCTTCGCTGCAACATCAACCTGCTTCAATTGCAGCCGCCGCTCGATACGCCATGGATCAACATCAACGAGCAAACCGACCCCGCCGTTGAACGTGATCGCCTGTGCCTGAGCCCCGCCCATTTCACCCAAGCCCGCTGTTAGCACAAGCTTTCCTGCAAGCGAATCCCAGCCATGCTGCCGCGCGAGCGACCCAAATGTTTCATAGGTACCCTGCAATATGCCTTGAGTCCCGATGTATATCCATGAGCCGGCGGTCATCTGGCCATACATCATCAGGCCATCGCGTTCGTATTGATCAAACTGTTCCTGCGTCGCCCAGTGCGGCACTATATTTGAGTTCGCCAACAAAACTCGAGGTGCATCGGTGTGAGTTTTGAAAACTCCAACAGGTTTACCGGATTGAACTAAAAGGGTCTCGTCTTCGTTTAAATCCCTCAACGAACGCAGAATCGCATCGAAACTTTCCCAATTTCGTGCCGCCTTTCCGCGTCCACCGTAAACTATCAAATTGTCCGGATCAAACGCCACGTCCGGATCCAGATTATTCTGGATCATGCGGTAAGCGGCCTCGATCAGCCAGTTTTTGCATGATAGCTCGGTGCCAGTCGGTGCTTTTACAATTCGTTTCATATTGTCTGCAAATATGATAGCCGTAATCCGTTTCAAAACAGAAAACGTGGTAACATTTTCCGTAAATTGCTCGTAAAAGAATGATTATGAAAACTACTAAGAATGTGATTGCAATGTTTGCCATGGCCGCACTTGCGGCAATTAGCGGATTCGGCCAGATTACGCCAAAGGTTGTTGAGAGCCCGAAATTTGACGCGGAGTTGGCGCGGCGACTTGGTGCCGACAAGTATGGCATGAAGAAATATGTTTTCGCCGCCCTCAAAACTGCCCCGAACGCACCTGCCTTTTCAAAAGAGGAGAGCGATAAAATATTCGCCGGGCACATGGCCAATATGAATCGGCTCGCCGAAGAGGGAAAGTTGGTTGTCGCCGGGCCATTCAGTGACCCGAAGAAGATGTATCGCGGCCTGTTTATACTGAACGTAACCACGGTCGAAGACGCAGAAAAGTTGATAAATACCGACCCCGTGGTGAAGTCCGGAATGATGGTCGCCGACCTGGTGCCCTGGTGGGGATCGGCCGCGCTGATGGATACAAATCGCGTCCACAAACTCATAGCAAAGGAAAATCCGTAGATGGAAAATGCGGATCTGTTAATCCACAACGCGGGGCAGCTCGTTACGTGTACGTCTAGCGGGAAGCCGAAGCGCGGCGCGGCGATGCTCGATGTTGGCATTGTCGAGAATGGCTCCATCGCGGTTGCTGATGGCAAGATCGTCGGTGTTGGCGGGTCGGCTGTGATACTTGATTCGTATTCGTCGGACAATGTTATCGACGCCAAGGGCCGCACTGTTTGCCCGGCCTTTGTCGATCCGCATACTCACATCGTTTATGCAGGCGACCGGCTCAATGAATTTGAGTTGAAGATCAAGGGTGCGGACTATCTGGAGATACTTGCGAACGGCGGCGGTATAATTTCCACAGTGCGGCAGACGCGCCAAGCGTCGGTTGAAAATCTGGTTGAGCAAAGCAGGAAAAGGCTCGATAAAATGCTTGCGTGCGGCACGACTGCTTGCGAAATAAAAACCGGTTACGGCCTAGATACGGAGACAGAATTGAAAATGCTTGCGGTTATCGAGACGCTTGATAAGACGCATTTTATCGACATCGTTCCGACATTTCTCGCAGCGCATGCAGTGCCGCCGGAATTTAAAGGCGATGCTGCGGGTTATGTTGATTTGATCTGCGATAAGATGCTGCCGCTTGCGTGGAAGTGGTATGAACAATCACATTTTAAGACGAATGATGTTCCGTTCTTTTGCGATGTTTTTACTGAGAAGAATGCGTTTGATCTTGGACAGTCACGTCGCGTGTTAGACGCTGCACGGACGCTTGGCTTTGGCATTAAAGCTCACGTTGATCAGTTCACAAATCTTGGTGGTTCGTCACTCGCAATTGCATCGAAAGCCGTTTCTATTGACCATCTCGATGCGATCTCAGATGAAGAAATAAAACAATTAGCAGAAAGCGACACGATCGGCATTGTCATTCCGACAGAAAATTTCAATACCGGAAAAACGCAATTTGCGAATGCACGAAAGATGATAAATTCGGGCTGCGCCGTCGCGGTTTCAACCGATTATAATCCCGGCTCGGCCCCTTGTCCGTCGCAGTCGATGGCGATGGCGATCGCTTGCCGCTATCAAAAACTTTTGCCCGCCGAAACAATGAACGCCGCTACGATAAACGCTGCGTACGCAATTGGGTTGGGTGATAAGGTTGGTTCGCTTGAGGTCGGAAAGCGAGGCGATCTTTTGATCCTTGACACAACTGACTATCGCCAGAGCGCTTACGAATTTGGCGGCAATCTTGTCGGCAAAGTTATTTCAAAGGGCAAGGTCGTCCTCTAAATCATTCCGCAGTTTTATGTTAATCTCTCTTTGTTTATGACCACCGAGATCATCATTGATGGCGAAAGCCTCACCTTTGAACAAGTTGTTGCAGTTGCATACGGTAGACCCGGTTCGCCGAGAGTTGTTTTATCTGAATCGGCAAAAACGAATGTAAATCGCTGCGCAGACGCTGTTCAAACATTGCTCGACCGTGGCGTGATCGCGTATGGAATCACAACCGGTTTCGGTGCATTTAAGGATAAAATAATTAGTCGCGAAGAAGTCGGAACGCTCCAGCGAAATGTTGTTCTGAGCCACGCTGTTGGCGTAGGAAAACCGTTTGACATTCCAACTGTTCGTGCGATCATGCTGATCCGTGCGAATACATTAGCAAGAGGATTTTCCGGCATCAGACTTGAAACGCTCGAACTAATTCTCGAATGTCTCAATCGCGGTGTTCATCCGATCATACCTGAAAAGGGAAGTCTCGGTGCCAGCGGCGACCTTGCTCCATTGGCTCATTTTGCCTGCGTCCTTATCGGCGAAGGAGAGGCAGAATACCAAGGCAAAACTCTCAAAGGCGGCGAGGCTCTGGCAAATGCGGGTCTTTCACCGGTAACGCTTGCGGCTAAAGAGGGCCTTGCGTTGACCAACGGCACGACCGTGATGACCGCCGTCGGTTTGCTCGAAACTACAAAAGCAAGAAAGCTCGCCGAGCTTGCTGATGTCAGCGGGTGTCTGAGCCTGGAAGCATTAAATGGGACCGTTTCAGCATTTGATGAACGTATTCATGCGTTGCGCCCTCATCCTCGACAGATCGAATGTGCTGAAATTCTGCGCAATATTTTGAAAGACAGTGAGTTTGTTCGTGATTTCGATCCGTCCAACGTGCAGGATGCCTATACGCTGCGATGTATGCCACAGGTTCACGGAGCGTGTCGCGATGCAGTGCTTTATGCGGAGTGGCTGTTAAAACTTGAGCTAAATGCTGTCACCGATAATCCGCTTATCTTTATTGATGACGCGGACAAGATCGAAGTAATCAGCGGCGGCAATTTTCACGGCGAACCGCTCGCTCTGGCGTTCGATTATTTGACGATCGCTCTGACTGAACTTGGAAACATCTCGGAGCGCCGCATCATGCGTCTTACGGACGAGGCGTCTAACGCCCACATTCTTCCGCCGTTCCTGACCGAGCACGGGGGGATAAATTCCGGTTTTATGATCGTTCAATACACCGCGGCCGCTCTCTGCACCGAGAACAAAATTCTCGCTCATCCGGCTAGCGTCGATACGATTCCGAGCTCGGCAAATGTCGAGGATCACGTTTCGATGGGAGCAACGGCGGCGCTGAAATTAAGAAGCGTGGCCGAGAATCTCGAAACTATCCTGTCGCTCGAGTTGCTATGTGCCGCGCAGGGTATTGATTTCAGGCGAAAAGCGATCGGCGCAGACAGCAAACTCGGCGTAGGTACACGAGAGATCTACGCGAAGATGCGAAGATCGATCCCTTTCATCGAGACGGACGTGTATATGAAAGACCATCTGGATTCGGCTTTAAATATCGTTCGCGAATGGGTTTGACGAATGAGATGTTTCGGCCTGTATCTAGTTGTTGTCGGGATATGCATTATTAGCCTGGCCGGTTTTTGTCCGGAACAAGTTAGCGGTCAATCGACGATCGCTCCAACACCCAGAGAGCAGTTTGTACTTCGATCAGAAATGTCTGTAAAAGAGCGAGAGAAAATGGGAACGTTCGGCCGGCATTTGCCGGTTGATTTCCAGATCCCGACCGACGATATAGCGAAAAAACTTTTGCGTGAATACGGTACTGTTTTCATAGCACGTAATGGCGTTACGCCGCCAAAAGCAGTTGTTTTCCGCGATCAAAATGAAGTGGCCGCTTTTCAGAAAAGCCTTAAATCTCAAACCGAGATGATCGATGGGATGCCGATGACGCTTCAGGCGGCAGCGATGAAGGCTCTGCTATCAGCAATTGATGAAGCAGAAACAAATGGTCTAGGCATCACACCTAGAGATGTTGATGCCGCGTCGCGGAGTTACGACGAATCGGTCGGCCTGTGGGCAAGCCGCGTAGAGCCGGCACTAGAGCATTGGGTCGGCAAAAAGAAAATCACGGCCGAGGATGCCGAACGCATCAGGGCACTACCGCCGTTTGAACAGGTCGGCGAAGTCCTGCGGCTTGAAAAGAAGAAGATCTGGTTTGCCAAAGATCTAACGAAATCGATCATCTATTCCGTAGCTCCGCCGGGCACGTCGCAGCATCTTTCTATGCTGGCTTTTGACGTAAAAGAATACGATAACGCCAACGTGCGAGCGATCCTCGCGAAGCACGGCTGGTATCAGACCGTCATTTCCGACTTGCCGCATTTTACATATCTCGGCATTGCAGAATCAGAATTAAAGGAACTTGGGTTGAAACGGGTCAAGAATGGCGGGCGCGTGTTCTGGATCCCGGACATATAATTATTGACGGGTATCTCTCATTAGTTTTAAACTAATACTATCGTGCCGCCGGATGGCACAAGTCCCGCCGATAGAAATACTTATCTTGAACCTCACAAAGATCTCTGAGCCATTTCCTGAAAGCCGAGCCGTCAATTTAATAAAGCGCTTTACGGTGGCTGTTTGTCGTCACGCAGTCGCGGGTTTTCTGGGCGTCGTTATCCTTTATCTTTCGATGGTTTCCACTTCGTCCCCGATGTCCGCGTCGAAGAGGCAGACTATTGACCGGGCGATCGCCGTGCTCGAATCAAAGGGATTTGATCGTGATGCTACGCTTTTGCGCACTACGGCGACGTTTCGCAGCAGCGACAACTGGATCAACACTCATCTCGTTCCGAGCGAGAACGCCTATGCCTCGACCAATTTTCCGGTGGGCATAATTACTGTGTATGAAGATTTCTACATAAAAGCGGTTGACGACACCGAACGCGCGGCCATCCTTTTGCACGAAGCGCAGCATTTGAAAGGTGGGGACGAGCGCGAGGCATACGCGTATGTTTGGGAAAACCGCGAGCGACTCGGCTGGACGCTGCTTTCGCACGGCACGACCGAAAGCTACATCAGCATCGAACTACAGACCCGCGAATACGCCCCCGAACTATTCACCTGCGAATCAAAACCTTTTCGAGACTGCACGGAATGACTGGAGCGCAGGCATCCTGCCTGCTAGGACGCGAAGCGGCGTTACGAACGTGGTTTAAATTCAACTAATTCTATGGCAGCGCGTTAGCTTGCTTTCGCAAGCTGGCAGGCAAGATGCCCGCGCCCCAGTCTGAGACTTTTTCTTACTTTGTGTAAGAGAAAGTCTCATTTTTTTTACGGAGACAGTGAATAGTGAATAGCAAATAGTGAATAGTAAATAATGAATATTGAGCAG
>CAZUEI010000079.1:0-8345 GCA_964618985.1 uncultured Chloracidobacterium sp. | reverse complement strand
ATATCCTCATCGATATCGAATACGCCGGAATTTGCCATTCGGATATTCATCAGGCAAAAAATGAATGGAAAGATTCTATGCCGACAAATTATCCGCTTGTGCCCGGTCACGAGATCGTGGGACGGGTGTCACAGATAGGCGGGGAAGTGACGAAATTCAAGGTTGGCGATGTGGCCGGTATCGGCTGCTTTATCGACTCTTGCCGTGAATGCGTAAATTGCAGAAGCGGACAGGAGCAATTTTGTGTTAATTGGCCGGCGTTTACCTACAACGGCACAGAGATGGACCGCGTAACCAAAACTTACGGCGGATATTCGGACAAGTACGTGATAGACGAAAACTATGCACTTAGGGTCAAGGCCGATGGCGATCTTTCCGGTGTCGCTCCACTGCTTTGTGCGGGCATTACTACATATTCGCCGTTACGGCGATTCAAGGTTGGGCCCGGGCAGAAGGTCGGTATCGTCGGCCTCGGCGGTTTGGGACATATGGGGGTGAAGCTCGCGGTTGCAATGGGAGCAGAGGTGACGATATTCAGCACCTCGGTATCAAAAGAAGCCGATGCCAAAGCGCTTGGGGCGCATCATTTTGTAGTGACCAAGGATCCCGAAAATCTTGTGCCTCTCGCAGGCACTTTCAATTTTATTCTCGATACGGTTTCGGCGGATCACGATGTAAATCAGTATCTGAATTTGCTCGGCGTCGGCGGAGCGATGGTCGTTGTCGGCGTTCCGCCAAGCCCGAACGCGATACATGCATTGTCGCTGATATTTGGCAACAAAACGCTTTCCGGTTCGCTGATCGGCGGCATTCCGGAGACGCAGGAAATGCTCGACTTTTGCGCCGAGCACAACATCACCTCCGATGTCGAGGTGATCTCGCCGGACCGCATAGAAGAGGCTTATGACCGCACGATCAAAGCGGATGTGCGTTATCGCTTCGTCATCGACATGAAAAATGCCTAAAGAAAATAGCCCACGAAACACACCAAAAACACGACATATAGCTTTTTAGTGTCTTTCGTGTATTTCGTGGGCAAAAATTCTTATGCGTTATGTAGCCCTGCTTCGCGGCATTAATGTCACGGGCAAGAACATGATCAAGATGGAAACGCTCCGGGCGACATTTGAGTCGCTCGGTTTTAAGAAAGTCGTGAGTTACATCAACAGCGGGAATTTGGCGTTTGATTGTGCGAAGGCCGCCGAAGCGAAACTTGTAGCAAAACTCGAAGTTGCGATCAAAAAAGACTTCGGCATAAGCATTGCCGTTATGGTTCGCGAACAAACCTCTATCGCTGACGTGCTGGCGAATAATCCATTCGACGGTCAATACGAAACTCACAAACAAATGCACATGCTCTTTATGCGCGAAGAAATGCCTACCGATAAACAAAACGTTCTTGCCGAACAGCAAACAGATCGGGAAAAGTTCGCGGTCATAGGACGCGAGATCTACGCCATGCTGCTCGACGGCGTAGCAGAAAGCGTGTTGTTCCGGAAGAACTTTATCGAAGGAACATTAAAGACCGCCATAACCGGTCGAAATTGGCGGACCGTGCAGAAATTAGCTGAGCTATAAAAACTCGGAAGTAAATTCCCTTTGATCCTTATGGGCGCGCTTCCAGAACTAGGTTGAATGGTGTCTCGGTTGCCCTGCGGAAGCGGGTGAAGCCGCCTTCGTTTGCAACTGACTTGAGTTTTGCCTCACCAGCCTGTGCTCCTAAACCCAAGCCGACCTCCTGAGATCGTGATGCAGGAGTGCAGATCAAAGTAGATGCTGAATAATAAACACGTCCGACAGGGTTGTGATTGTCTTCGTATTTGTCGTTGGCAAATGGCTCGACGATCATCCATGTGCCGTCGTCTTTGAGCGAATTTCTGACATGTTTAGAAGCACCAACAGGATCGCCCATGTCATGCAGGCAATCAAAAAAAGTGACCAGATCATAATCGATGCCCGGAAACTCTTTAGAGCTGGCAACCTGGAAAGAAACTCGGTTGCCGAGGCCGGCTCCGGCTGCTTTTGCGCGTGCCTGTTCAATAGACCTGTCGTGATAATCAAAGCCAACGAATTCGGAATTAGGAAAAGCCACGGCCATGATCATTGTTGATGCTCCCAGTCCACATCCGACATCGGCAACTTTAGCTCCGTCTTTTAGCTTCTGCTCGACACCATCGAGCGCCGGTATCCATGCCGATAAAAGGTTGGCATTGTAGCCGGGACGGAAAAAAAGCTCGGTGCCGCGAAACAGGTCGGGATCGTGCTCGTGCCAGCCTAATCCCTCTCCGGTTTTGAACCTGTCGATCATTTTCGGCACGGCTTTTAATGCAGAAGTTGCTAGAATAAATGCTCCCGGAAGATATGCCGGATTGTTTTCGTTCGTCATAACAAACGACTGTTCCGGCGTCATATAATAACTGTCCGCATCTGCATCATACTGAACATAGCCGCTCGCAGCCTGCGCGTTGAGCCATTCGCGGACATAACGCTCGTTGGTGTTTGTTCGCTTTGCCAGCTCTGCAGCCGTAACCCGTTCCTCAGGAGTGGACATCGCTTTATAGAGTCCAAGCTTTTCTCCTATTACTATCGATCCGGCATGCATCGTCGCACCCAGGTCACCAACAAATTTTCCTAAAAGTTCATTGAGTTTGTTTTCGTTAATGTCCATTTTGCCTCCTTGCCGGAACAGCGCGGTTCCGCAACTTACTCGTTGGTTTTATTTAACTACTGCTTTTTGGATATAATACTACATAGAACTACTGAATTCAGCACTATTAATATGTCAATACGGCGTCCGTTTAATTTCAAACAATGGATCGACGAGCACAGGCATTTGCTCAAGCCGCCGGTCGGTAACCAGTGTGTCTATGCTGACGAAGATTTTATCGTGATGGTTGTCGGAGGGCCGAATTCGCGCAAGGATTATCATTGGGATGAGGGCGAGGAGCTTTTCTACCAGCTCGAAGGCGATCTGATGGTGCAGATACAGGAAGACGGAAAGGCGGTTGAAGTGCCGATCCGTGAAGGCGAGATGTTCCTCTTGCCGCCTCGAATTCCGCACAACCCTATTCGCGGAGCTAATACGGTCGGCCTTGTCATCGAGCGTAAACGCCGCGAGGGTGAGCTAGATGGTCTGCTCTGGTTTTGCGAAAACTGCAACGCAAAACTCTACGAAGAATATTTTCAGCTTGGGGATATCACAACGCAGTTCCAGGGTGTTTTCAAGCGCTTCTACGACGATGAGGATCTGCGCACATGTAAATCCTGTGGTGCGGTGATGGAACCGCCGCCAGTTCCAAGCTAAAAGAATGCTAAAGATCGACGTTCATACGCACATCCTTCCTCGCGATATTCCGCGTTGGAAGGATGAGTTCGGCTATGGCGGGTTTATCACGCTTGACCATTACCAGGCTTGCTGTGCTCGGATGGTGCGTGACGACGGCGTGTCATTTCGGGACGTTGAGGAAAACTGCTGGAGCGCGGAAAAGCGAATCGAGGAATGTGATACTGCGGGTGTGAATGTCCAGGTGCTTTCAACGGTGCCGGTCATGTTCAACTATTGGGCAAAGCCGCAGGACGGCGCGGCGACGGCCAGCTTTCTGAATGGACATATTGCCGAGACCGTGAGCGAATTTCCTTTACGTTTTGTCGGACTTGGAACCGTTCCAATGCAGGACACAATGCTCGCGATCAAGGAACTCGAACAATGTAAACAGATAGGGCTCACTGGTGTGCAGATAGGAACGAACGTCAATCAGCTAAACCTTGGCGAGCCACAATTTTTCGATTTCTTTCAGGCCTGCGAAAAGCTTGGAATGGCGGTCTTTGTTCATCCGTGGGACATGATGGGCGAAAAAGATATGCAGAAATACTGGCTGCCGTGGCTTGTCGGCATGCCGGCAGAAGTTTCGCGCGCTATCTGTTCCCTTATCTTTTCAGGTGTGCTTGAGCGGCTGCCCGATCTGCGTATTTGCTTTGCCCACGGCGGCGGCTCGTTTCCGGCAACGATCGGCCGGATTGACCACGGATTTACCGTTCGCCCCGACCTCTGTGCAGTCGATAATCCGCACAGCCCGAGAAAATACCTTAGCAATATGTATTTCGATTCGCTAGTTCACGATGCGTCAAAGCTGGACTATTTAATTAAGCTGGTTGGTGCGGATCAAGTAATGCTTGGCAGCGACTATCCTTTCCCGCTCGGAGAGGCGCAACCGGGCGATTTGATTCAAAATGCCGATTATGACGAGGAAATAAAGGCTATGCTGCTTCACGGAGCTGCCTTGAATTGGTTAAATCTTGAGAAATCCAAATTTATCTGACTTGACTAGATAGTCTGACTAAGTTATTATGGGCATATGAAAGTCAGCGTTTATGAGGCAAAATCAAAATTGAGCCAGATGATAAACAAGGCTCTTGAGGGGGAAGAGGTAATCATCACGCGAAATGGCGAGGACACGGTGAAGCTTGTGCGCGTAAATGGCAACAAAAAGGCAGGCTGGATAGGCATGTGGGAAGGGCAGATAAATATTCCCGACAGTTTTTTTGCACCTCTGGAAGAATTTGAGGAATATTCTTAATACACAATGAAGATATTGATGGACACTCATATCTTTTTGTGGGCATCGGGAAATACAGCTCGGCTGCCGGCCGAGACACTTGAACTTCTGGCGAATCCTGAAACTGAGAAATTCCTGTCGGTTGCTAGTGTATGGGAAATCGCGATCAAATACGGCAAAGGCTTATTGCCGTTGCCCGAAAATCCACGCCGTTTTATTCCGATGACGCTTGCGGAATCTGACGTTTCTCCGCTCACAGTTGCATTGCGTGATGTTATAGGTGTGACAGACCTACCGCGGCATCACGGCGATCCATTTGACAGGATCATTGTCTCGCAAGCTCGGTCGAATGAAATGTATTTGCTTACAGATGACAAGATCTTTGAAAAGTATGATGTTGATCTGATCACTCTGTAACATAATTGAATTAATTTATGTCAAACGCGGCACAAAGGGATCATAATGATCCATTGCGAGACTATAAAAATCGGTTTCATTTTCCGGAGGCAAAGAATGGCGTTGAGCCGATCTATTTTACCGGCAACTCTCTTGGCTTGATGCCGAAAAAGGCGAGGGAATATGTCGAACAGGAATTGTCCGACTGGGAACGTCTCGCCGTCGAAGGGCATCTGCACGCAAAACATCCGTGGCTGCCTTATCACGAATTCCTCACCGAACAAATCGCGGCGATCGTTGGTGCAAAACCGATCGAAACCGTTGTTATGAACTCGCTGACGGTCAATCTGCATCTATTGATGGTTTCGTTTTATCGTCCGACAGCGGAAAGGCACAAGATAGTTATTGAAAAAGGAGCGTTTCCGTCCGATCAATACGCGGTCGAGTCGCAGATACGTTTTCACGGCTACGATCCGACGGATTCGTTGGTGGAGTTGACTCCGCGTGAGGGCGAATCAACGCTTAGAACAGAAGACATTATTGACGTGATCGAACGCGAGAGTGATTCAATAGCTCTGATCCTGCTCGGAGGTGTTAATTATTACACCGGCCAGGCTTTTGATATGAAGACGATCACGCAGGCTGGCCATGAAGCCGGTGCGATGGTCGGGTTTGATCTGGCGCACGCGGCGGGCAACATCGAGCTGAAAATGCACGAATGGGGTGTCGATTTTGCCTGCTGGTGTTCGTATAAATATCTCAACGGCGGGCCTGGAGCAGTAGGCGGGGCTTTTATTCACGAGCGTCACGCGACATCATTTGATCTGCCAAGATTTGCAGGCTGGTGGGGGCATGACAAGAAAACAAGATTTCTGATGGGGCCGGAATTTATACCGCTTGCAGGAGCAGAAGGCTGGCAGATCTCAAATCCGCCGATCCTGCAAATGGCTACACTGCGGGCGTCGCTGGAAATTTTTGCGGAAGCCGGAATGGCCGCGTTGGTAGAAAAATCGCAAAAACTGACCGGCTATCTCGAATCTCTGATCGAAGACATCGGCGACGAGCGAATTTCGGTCATTACACCGAGCGACCCGGATCAACGTGGCTGTCAGTTATCAATACGCGTCATGGGTGGAGACAGATCACTTCACGAAAGGATCGTTGAGCAGGGAGTTTATGCCGACTGGCGCGAGCCCGATGTTATCCGAGTGGCTCCGGTGCCGCTGTATAATTCGTTCGACGACGTGTTTCGTTTTGCCGAGATTCTTAGCGATTGCGTAAGATCTTAAACGCGGAGAACGCAGGGATCGCAGAGACAAAATATTTGGTTTTCTCTGCGTTAAAATTCCTCTATGTCAAAGGTCGTCATCATCGGTGCGGGACTTGCGGGTTCGCTGCTTGCGATATATCTTGCAAAACGCGGGATCGAGGTCGATGTCTATGAGGCGCGAGGTGATATGCGGCTCGAAGAGGTCGCCGCCGGACGCTCTATCAATCTCGCACTCTCTGATCGCGGCATTGCGGCTTTGCGTGAAATAGGTATGGACGAGTATATGCTCGCCGAGGCCGTGCCGATGTACGGGCGCATGATCCATTCCGTCACCTGGGACACAAAACTCCTGCCGTATTCCGGACGAAAGGGCGAATACATTAACTCTGTTTCGCGAGCAGGTTTGAACATTGCGTTGATAAATGAGGCCGAGAAGTATGGTAGCCTTGCATTTCATTTCAACGAGCGATGCGTCGATTTTGACTGCAAGATCGGCGAAGCTAAATTCGCAGACGGAACAACTGTTAAAGCTGACACGTTTATCGCAACCGACGGGGCCGGCTCTGCAGTGCGAAATTCGATGCTGCACGGCGGCGTGGAAAGATTTGATTTTTCGCAAGTCTGGTTAGAGCACGGATACAAAGAGCTTCATATTCCCGCGGCGTCGGAAGGTGGATTTCTAATGGAGAAAAATGCTCTCCACATCTGGCCGCGGCATAAGTTTATGATGATCGCTCTGCCGAATTTTGACGGCAGCTTTACGTGCACTATGTTCCTTGCGCACGAAGGCGATAATGGATTCGACAAACTGTCTGATGATGAGTCGCTGATGCGATTCTTCGAAGCGAATTTCCCCGACGCAATACCGATGATGCCGACATTGAGTGAAGATTTCTTTCACAATCCTGTTGGCAATCTTGGTACGATCAAATGTTTTCCCTGGAATGCCGGCGGAAGGGCGTTGCTGCTTGGTGATTCGGCTCACGCGGTCGTGCCGTTTTACGGACAGGGTATGAACTGTGCTTTTGAAGACGTTCGCGTTCTCGACCAGCTTATCGAAAAACATGGCACCGACTGGGAATCGGTTTATGAGGAATACGGTGAACTTCGCAAAATAAACACTGACGCTATCGCCGACATGGCCCAAGAGAATTTCTACGAGATGCGCGATGCGACCGCAGATCCGGTGTTTCAGCGCAAACGTGAATTGGAAACAAAGCTGGAGCAGACATTTCCAGATTATTTTTCGAAATACTCAATGGTCACGTTCCGTGAGGACCTGCCTTATTCCGTGGCAAAGGAAAAAGGAAATGCTCAGGACAAACTGCTGATGGAATTGTGCTCAAATATTTCGCATGTGAATGAGCTTGATCTACAAGATGTGAGGGAAAGACTTCTGCATAATGACTGATTTCGATTTCAAAAATCCGATCGATATCTCGATACCGTTAAATTTCAACGGACCACAGCCGAATGCGTATGGTGTCGAACCGGCGTCGGCAAATGCTTGTGAATATGGCTCGCTCATTGGCGACACGCGGCGTGGCGGCAGCTGTAATTTTGAACGAATTACTTTTATTCCGCACTGTAACGGAACGCATACGGAATGCGTTGGCCACATAACAAACGAACGTATATCCGTGCGAGATTGTTTGAAGGACTTTTTGATGCCTGCTGTTTTGGTGTCGGTAAAGCCCGAACCAATGAACGGCGATTTGGCT
Source organism: uncultured Chloracidobacterium sp. (assembly GCA_964618985.1). Classification (GTDB taxonomy): domain Bacteria; phylum Acidobacteriota; class Blastocatellia; order Pyrinomonadales; family Pyrinomonadaceae; genus OLB17. The sequence continues at coordinate 402 of CAZUEI010000079.1, read as the reverse complement.
ATCAGTCGTGATGCACTGTCAAACGCTCTGCTACTCGCTCACGCGAGCGATTCTGCCCTCATTGTTCGCACCTTGCCAAATGATGACGCCAAGTTGTTTCTCACTTACGATGAAAATAACATCCAGCCGTATTTCACGATCGAGGCGATGGAGTTCATCATCGAATGCGGTTTCAAACATTTGCTCGTTGATATGCCGTCGATCGACAGGCTGTTCGACGAAGGCAAACTCTTAAATCACCGCATTTTTTGGAACGTTGAGCCAGGAAGTTTTGAGCTAAATCCTGAGAGTCGTATTAACAGCACAATCACGGAATTGATCTATGTGCCTAACGAAGTTATGGACGGCGAATATTTGTTAAATCTCCAGATTGCGCCATTCGAATCTGATGCTGCGCCCAGC
>CAZUEI010000078.1:0-8359 GCA_964618985.1 uncultured Chloracidobacterium sp. | reverse complement strand
CCGAGCGGCGGCGTAATTAGCTTGCCGTTATTAACGACAAAGATGTTTTCGCCCGAGCCTTCCGAGACGTAGCCTCGGTCATCAAGCGCGATGCCCTCAGAAAATCCGCCAAGCAGAGCCTCCATCTTGATAAGCTGCGAATTCATGTAATTGGCGCCGGCCTTTGCCATCGCCGGCATTGAATTTGACGTAATGCGCGTCCAGGTTGAAACACATACGTCAATGCCGCTCTCCAATGCCTCTTCGCCGAGATATTTACCCCATTGCCACATGGCGATGTAGGAATCTATCGGATTAGGGAACGGATTTACGCCAAAGGCAGGTTTGTTTTCGTCCAAACCTCGAAAGATCAGCGGGCGGATATAGCATTCGTCGAGGCCGCTTTGTTTGATGAGCTCGATCGTTGCGTCACAAAATTGATCGCGGCTGAACTGCGAATCCATACGGTATATCTTGGCCGAATTGACCAACCGCTGCATGTGTTCGGTGAGGCGAAACACTGCCGACCCCTGGCTCGTGTTGTAGCAGCGAATGCCTTCGAACACGCTGGAGCCGTAATTGACAACGTGCGACATCACATGGATGCGTGCGTCTTCCCAGTTAATGAACTCACCGTTCTTCCAAACCTTAGGCGAGATCTTCATCGTACTGACATCTTTTCCCGACATAATTTTCTTTTCACCACCTGGCTGGCGTTTATCTCAGACCAAATACATATAAACTTTCAAAACCCCAATATTTCTTAAGAAACTTGAACCAACGGATGATTGTATCTTATGGCCAAAAGCCGCGCAAGAAACGCAATTCTGCCAAAAGACCGGCTCGTCAGAGAATAAAAACAAACGAAGTCGTGTCATCAAGGCGCGAGCTAAAGCTGACGGTGCCTCCATTGACAGAAACAACGACCGGCACATCGCCAGCGTGTGCCAAACCGGGCGGCAACGCAAAATCAAACGTGTAAACGCCAGGCTCGACTAACACCGGCCCGGTCAAGGCATTTATTACTGAATCCCGGATCCTAACGGTGATCGGACCATTGCCTATATTGGCAACACCGGTCACATAAATTCTCAAAACCGACGGCACGAGATCGTTGCCCTTGCGTTTTATTGTCCTAACGGTAAACGGCTCGGTTAGGTGGACACTGTTGGTGACGTTAAAGAGCTTTGCGCGCCCGCCGGGTGCTAATAAGGCCGCTGTATTGAAAATGTCCGGGCGAGCCGGAACGAGCGTCACAGTGCTCTTCATCACAATGCCGTTGTTGTTTATAACTAGCGGGTAATTGGTTCCGTTCAACGCAGCCGGAAGTCCCGGAGGCACAATGAACTCTATTCTATGTCGGCTCACCGACTTGAGGCCGCAGGCAGCACCGTTAATGGTCATTGACAGGCCGCTGAGCTCGATCGGCAGCATAAAGCTGCGGTTGATCGAACCGACTGCGGTCCTTGCCACGATCGGATAGTCGATGCCCGCTTGATAGTTAAGTATTGCCGACATTCCGGGTGAAATGCCAAAAACTGCCGGCGGCGTTTGCGGGGTCTGGGTTGGCGTCGCAGTCGGTGTATTAGAAGGCGATCCGCTTGGGCTCGACGTAGCTGTTGCAGTCGCCGTTGATGTCGCAGTCGCTGTTGCAGTCGGTGTCGATGTCGGGGTCGAAGTCGGTGTCCCTGTACCTGTTCCCGATGCGACTACGACCGCAGGCAAAACCGGAATTCTAGTTGCACCCGTGGCAAGACTGATCGTTACGGGCGTTTGTGTACTGACATCCGGCAGTAGGTAATAGTAAACTTCCGAACGCAAGTCAAAATTGCCGGTGCCGATCTCGGTCAACGAATAATTAAAAGCCATCCGCTGCAGCGAATTACTCGGCAGCAGTTGGGTCGAAGACAAAATTGACAATATCGTAGTCGGAAACTTTGCAAGGCGAGTAAATGTCGCCGAGGCAGCAGGAACATTCAACGGATATGAATAGATCTGACCTTGGCGCTGCGTGTCGGGATTCAATCCCTGCGAGGGATCTGTCGGTATCGTGCCGTCGGGTTTAATGTTCAACCGTGTTTCCAAAACCAGCGTCGTTGCCGCTCCGCCTTTGTCATAGTCTGTAAAATTAGGATAATGCTGAAGATCGCCGCCCGTCGCGGCAGAATCGGCGTCGCTCCGCGGCCCGATCTGTCTAAAAGGCGAATTACCCGGAGTCGGCGGGGGAGCCTGCGTGTCGTAAAGATAAAGAGCGAACGAAGTTTTGTTTGCGCCGTTCGGTTCGGTTGCAAGATCAGCGTAAGAGTCAAAAGCAATATAACGCCCGTCGCGGCTCATTCGCCGTCCGAGATCGAGCATGTTTACCGGATCGCCCGCATTTGTCGGCGTGGTAGTCGTTATCTGTTTCTTAACCGTCCCGTCCGCCGGACTGCCGCTAATCAGGTCGGCATAAAATATCTCCTCATTTCGGCTGGTGGACGGATTTGTTCCGCCAGTCATCCCGACGATCGGATTGTCTCCAGTGCTGGCAAAAACAACGCGCTGGCCGTTGCCGGAGATCGTCGGGTTTTTGCTGTAGATCGGATCGGAAATCGGTCCGCGAGGCGTTTTTGATACCTGCCTGATCCCGACACCGCTTCCGTCAGGACAGGCCGCGGGAGCACCTTGAACGTACGTAAATATTTCGTCGTTGTCATCGTTGGGAAATGAGTTTCCGACACACGTCACAAGATCACGCGTCGAGACAAAAGCAGTCACGCTGCCATCGTCGTTGATACTTGCGTCGTGATTGTCATCGGCAACAAATGGTCCGGTCGTCGATGTCCCCGCTCGAGGCATTTGGCTTGGGTCTGTATTTGTAACACGGATGAATGTTCCACCTGAAAGATCAGTAATTGCGAGTTCTTCTCCCGACGAAAGGTCGTCAACGTCCGCATAATCCGGTATTCGATAGAGCCATATTTCCAAATTTCCGTCGTTCGTAAGTACGTTCGCTCCCGGTACAGGTGTGGCCGTAGGCGAGCCTGTCGGAGTGGCAGTTGGAGTGGCTGTCGCGGTTGATGTTGGCGAAGCAGTCGGTGTCGCCGTCGGTGAAGTGAAAGCATTGCCGTCAAATGAGCCGGGATTAGTGTTATCCGGCGCAGTCGGCCGCGAAGTTGTTGCGTTAGAGCTGAAGGCGATCCACTTTCCGTCGTTGCTAATTACGGGACGAGTGTTGGTTATTTCGACCCGAATGTTGTTGAAGATCGCCGCGCTTGTTGTATCAAAGAGAACGCTTTTGGTATCGGTTATTTGGAAAATTCTTCGCTGCGCGTAATCGAATAAAAAGATCTCGACATTGTTATCGGCATTACGCGGATTTTCGGTCGCAATATCGCCGCGCGATTCGAAGACGACAAATCTGCCGTTGCCGCTTATGCCGCCGGAAAAAGTTTCAGCCGCCGAATTCGTTATCTGGCCGATCACGGAATCAACCTGTGCGGAAGCCGTCGGTGCTAAAGAGAACAGAATTATTAATGAAAGAAGAAAAGCAAGACGAAATGTCACAAACTCCTCCGAATATAAAAAGGCAAGCCCAAAAGGTTAAATTTTATGCGTTAAGCACTAGCACTGCAAATCTAAGCAATGCAAAATCCGACATTTAGCCACAAAATCAAGCTATTTGATGCTGCAGGCTGTTACTCCGTTGCAGAAAGTCCTGTTTTGATCCTAGCTGCTAGCTCTCAGCTACCAGCTTCCGGCCGGCAGCCAGCGGCTGGCAGCTAGCAGCTAGTATTTAAAGTTGGCATAATCTGCATGAGCAGCTCTATGACGAAAACGCGCAAGATTATGATCGTTGCCGGCGAGGCGTCGGGCGATACGCATGCCGCCAAACTCGTCCGTGCTATGCGCGAGGCCGAGCCCGATACCGACTTCAAGTTTTTTGGGGCCGCAGGCCAAAAGATGCGGAACGAGGGCGTGGAGGCCGCCGTCAGATCGGACGGCCTTTCGATAGTAGGTCTGGCCGAGATCGCAGCCGCGTTGCCGATTTTTCTAAGAGCATTCAATGATCTGAAACGCGCGGCAACAGTGCGACAGCCTGATGTTGTCATTCTTGTAGATTTTCCCGAATTTAATCTCAAACTGGCAAAAACATTAAAGCGAAAGGGCTTTCGCATTATCTATTACATTTCGCCGCAGCTATGGGCTTGGCGAAAATATCGTGTCCGATCCGTAAAAAAATATATTGACCTCATGCTGACGGTCCTGCCGTTTGAAAAGAACTGGTATGCACGAAACGGCGTCGAAAATGTTGAATATGTCGGCAGCCCATTAGCGAGAGAGGTTCACTCAGATGTAGGAAAGGATGAGTTTTGCCGCAAGCATGATCTTGATCCGACCAAACCAATCATCGCGTTGCTGCCCGGTAGCCGTCACAAGGAAATTGTCCGTATTCTACCAGTGATGCTCGCCGCCGCTTCCGAAATATCAAATCAAAAAGAAAATGTTCAATTTCTCATCGCAATGGCGTCTGATCGTAATATTTCTGAAGTGAGAATGTTGGTTGATGCCGCTTCACGCAGTCTGCAACTTCCAAGAACATTAAAAATATTAGATGCTGAAACCTACGACGCTCTGAACGCATCGGATGCAGCAGCAGTAACAAGCGGCACTGCCACGCTCGAAGCAGGCATTATCGGAACGCCGATGGCGGTTGTTTACAAGACTTCACCACTGAATTACAAACTTTTTGAGCCGATCATCGACGTGCCTCATTACGGACTGATCAATTTGATCGCAGGTAAGCGGGTCGCGAAGGAACTTATCCAGAAAGAATTTACGGTGAAGTCCCTGTCTGATGAGTTACGAGGGTTGCTTGAACCGGAAACGAACGTTGCTATGCGAGCTGAACTAAAAATCGCTGCGGATAAACTCGGCCATGGCGGAGCCTCAAAACGCGCGGCGGTAGCTATTCTCGATCTGATCGATTCTTAAGATCCTTTTTGATCTCTTTCACTTCCGCTTTTAACCGTTCGAGACCTTTAAGATGGGCATTTTGCCGCTTGAATTCATCCAGTGGTTGCACGGGCGTGCCCCACCATACGCCGGGGCGGACGATCTTGCCCGGTAGGACACCGGCCTGTGAACCGATCACCGCACCACTCAGAACGCGGGCATGGTCGCCCATTCCGACCTGGCCGCCGATGACGCAGTCGTCTTCGATCACGGTGCTGCCAGAAATACCGGTTTGAGCGGCGATAATGACTCGTTTGCCTATCTGAACGTTGTGGGCGATCTGGACAAGATTGTCGATCTTTGTGCCCTTGCCAATACGTGTTTCGCCGAGCGCTCCACGATCGACGCACGAATTGGCGCCGATCTCCACATTGTCTTCGATCACGACAGTGCCGATCTGCGGGAATTTAATATAAGAATGTTCGTCGCGGACATAACCAAAGCCGTCCGCGCCGATAACGACGCCTGAATGAAGAATTACGTTGTCGCCGATAGTGCAGCCGTCTTTGACGAATACATTTGGATGAAGCACGCAATTCTTGCCGATCTTAACGCGGTCACCAACTTTTGCACCGGCACGCAGATGTGAGCCGTCGCCGATCTCACTGTTTTCGCCAACGCAAGTGAAAGCTCCGATAAAAACATCTTTGCCGATCAATGCGCTTTCGGCGATAACGGCAGAATCGTGGATCTTGGTGGGCCGCATTTTTGCCGGATGCAGGAGAGCGGCGATCTGAGCAAAAGCAAGTTTCGGATTTGATACTTTAATAAAAGTAAAATCGCCGTTGATTGGGAAATTTGCAGGAACGATCAAACACGAAGTGTCAGACAGTATTTTGCCTTCAGGTTTTTCAACAAAAGTGATTTCGCCTTTGGACGCATTATCGAGAGCAGCAACGCGTTCGATCTCAATATCGCCGTCGCCCGACAATTCGCCGCGCAGAAAATCAGCAATTTCGCGTGTTTTCATCTCTTACAATGTAAATTGTTTTTGAAAAAAAGTCAGGTGCTTGTGGCGCGTTCGGCCATGTCAACGGCGGATTGCAGGAAAATTTCGACGCCTTCGATCTCGCATTGATGGGCATCTTCCAACTTTTTCAGGATCGAGGCCGCTTCGCTGTCGAGAAAATCGAGGTCGGCAAGGTCAATGATGATCTTATTTTCATTCTCGACGGATATATAGTTTACAAGCTTTTCGAGTAGAATAGCGTCGTCGTGCAGCATATCTCCTTCCACACGCAGAATTGTTCTGCGTCTGTCTGGTAGATCGATCTGAGTGATCTGTGTAGCCATTTTGGTCGATTAGATGCAATATTAACGCAAAAAGACGCTTTAGGTTGCATTTTGGACAAATTTCTTTGAAACAAGAAAGACGCCAACGAAGATCAGCAGGGCGGCTATGATAAACAAAGTACCGATCTGCTCGCCGAGAAATATGACTGCCAGCAGAAAGCCGATCACTGGCTGAAGATAAACAAAAACCGCGACGGTCGATGCCTGAACCCGTGCGAGTGCGAATGCGTTCAGTAAGTAGGGAGCCGCAGTTGCTACGATCGCGATATAAACCATCAATAGCCAGATCGTTGGGCTAATCGCCGAAACATCGATCGTCGAAAACGACCAAGTCCCGAGCGGTACGCAAATTATCGCCGCAAAAATAAACACCCACATCATCGACCGAAATACGCCGTTCCTTGTGATCACTTGCTTTGAGATCGCGACATAAATGCCGTAAGAGAGCGAGTTTAAGACGATCAGCAGGTCGCCGAGCGTAGTCGCCGAGGAGAACGAGGCGTTTCGCGGATCAATGATGAGCAGAACGCCGACGGCCGCGAGCACGATGCCTACACTTTTGATAAAAGTGAGACGTTCAGCACCTATTATCGCCCCGACTGTTAGTGCAAAAACAGGAATCGTGACCGCCAGCAGGGAAGTGTTTGATGCTTTTGTGAGCGAAAGCCCGGTGATGAAGAGCAGTTGGTTGAACGTAACGCCAAAAAGACTCAAAACCCCGAGCCGCCAATAATCATTCTTATTAACAAGCCAAAACCGTCCGCGATAAGCCTGAAACGCAGCCAGGACAGCAGCGGTTACAACAACGCGAAAGCCTACAACTGCAACCGCCGGGACCGTGTTCAGCACGACTTTTCCGATAACCGGCAGCGAGCCAAAAAAAACCTGTGCGGCTAAAAGTGCAAAGTATGGTGATGATCGATGTTGGCTTTCGCTCACGTCAGATGAGCATCATGCCTGGCTGCTCGAGCATTTGTTTGAAGGTTTGCAGAAACTTTGCGCCGGTCGCTCCGTCAACGACGCGATGGTCGCAAGACATCGTGACATGCATGATGTTGCGGACAACTACCTCGCCATCGCGAACGACAGGCGTCGGGGCGGCTCCGCCGATTGCGAGAATTCCGGCTTCAGGCGGATTAATTATGGCGGTGAATTCCTTGATGCCGAACATGCCGAGATTTGAGATCGAGAACGTCGCGCCTGTGTATTCATCAGGCTGAAGTTTCTTTGCTCTGGCTTTGGCAGCCAGAACTTTTATCTCAGCCGCGATCTCTAGAAAGCCTTTAAGGTTGGCTCCCCGAACTACCGGCGTGATCAACCCTTCGTCGATAGCAACCGCCACCCCGATGTCTGCCTGCTGATAAAAACGGATCGTTTTGTCCTGATATGACGAGTTTGCGAACGGGTGTTTTACAAGCGCCATCCCGGCAGCCTTTACAATAATGTCGTTGACACTGATCTTTTGATCTTCGCTGACGGTCGCATTGACCTGTTTGCGAAGCTCAAGCGTATTGTCCATCTCGATCTCGACCGTGAGATAAAAAGTCGGGATCGGGCCGATCGATTCTGCCAGACGGCTTGCGATCACACGACGCATTTGTGAGGTCGTCTCGTCGTGGTAAGCGGCCTGTCCGACGACTGTTGATGGAGTAAATACAGGCGGACTGCTGACTGCTGACTGCTGACTACCGCCAGCCAAAGCTGTTTCAATATCGCGTTTGATAATGCGTCCGTTCGGACCTGTTCCTTTGATGGTTTTGAGATCAATAGCGTTCTCCGCCGCCATTCGTGCGGCGATAGGCGAAACGATCAAGCGGCCATTGCCGGATGATGAAGGTGCTGCAGCCGGTGCAGCCTTAGCCACTGATGCCGATGTCGGAGTGGCAACTTGTGCGGTTGGAACAGAAACGGCCTTCTCCTCAACTTTCGCCGAGCCGTTCGACGTAACCTCACTCAACAGAGCCGAAATATCCTCGCCCGCTTTTCCGATGATCGCGATCGGTTCGCCAAGCGCCGCTGTTTCACCCGCGCCTTTGAGGATCTTTAGCAGCGTACCGCCGGAAAGAGCGGTCATCTCCATTGTGGCTTTGTC
>CAZUEI010000077.1:0-8402 GCA_964618985.1 uncultured Chloracidobacterium sp. | reverse complement strand
GCCACATCCAGGCATCTTCGCTGAGCGAATTCATCTCGGCGGCTTCTGTAAGAAACTCTCTGGCGGCTTCGCGTTCGCCATTTTTTGCGGCGGTGATGCCTTTGTTGAGCATCTTCTCAAAATCGGTGGAACCAGAAACGGCGGCTTCATCTAAAACTCCGCTTCCGCCCAGCGGCATGGTGGTAACGTTGGGTTCAAATTCTAATCTCATAATTTTATCCGGGAAATATTAATAAATCAGTTGAGAAAAATGGGGGGCGTTAAGAGGAGGCAAACGCCCAGTTACAGTTGAAACTAAAAAGCAATACCAATGCCATCAAATCAACGTCGAGTGTTTTTGTTAATCGGGCCGCATGTCCCTAAAATAAAGGCTTAGGAGCAGTTCCAGAAAAAGGCCGGAGGTAATATGATCACGATCCCGCCAAAAGTGACAAAATATGGCACAAATCTTTGACAAAAAGTAGTAATTTTAAGGGTTTTTAAAGGTAGTTTATGGCCGAAAAAAACATCGAATTTGACGTGATGATCGCAGGCGGCGGCCCTGCCGGCCTTTCGGCATTGCTGTGGTGCGCAGATCTAAATTTGAACGCCATTCTCCTCGAAAAAGAAGCTGAATTAGGCGGCCAACTGCTGCTCACGCATAATGCAATTCAAAACTATCTTGGAGTTGAGGCAGAGAACGGCCGCGAGCTGCGAGACATTTTTCTGCGTCAGGTTGAAAATACGGAAATGAAACGGCTCTCCGGCGCGAGAATTGTAGAAGCAGATCTTGCTCAAAAAACATTGACTCTGGCTGACGGCGCAATATATTTGGGCCGGGCGATCATCATTGCGACCGGAGTGCGGCGGAGAAAACTAATGGTGCCTGGCGAAAAGGAATTTCGAGGGCGCGGCATTTTGGGATCCGGCATAATGGAAAAAAACAAGATGCTGGGAAAGACAGTTGTTATAGTCGGCGGCGGTGACGCAGCTCTGGAAAATGCCCTTATCCTAAGCGAAACCGCAAGCAAGATATTTGTCGTTCACCGTCGCGGCGAATTTACCGCACGGAAAGAATTTGTACGAACGGCTCAGGGGTCGGACAAGATCGAGTTTTGCATAGACACGCAAATTACGAAAATTTTCGGAAACGATGTAGTCGAGGGCGTCGAGTTGAAGCATCTAAATTCAGGGAATCTTTCGCGGATCGAAACCGACGCGGTTCTGATCCGTATCGGCGTAGATCCGAATACGGAAATCTTTCGCGGGCAGATCGAACTTGATGAAACTGGACACATAACGATCGACGCAAATTGCTCGACAAGTGTCCAAGGCGTTTTTGCCGTCGGCGACGTCGCAAACCGCATCGCTCCGACTATTGCCGCCGCCGCGGGTCACGGAGCAACTGCTGTTAAGGCCATCTACCAGGAAATGAATTTCCACTAACCGCATAATTAGGTGTAGGATTAAACCATTATGAAAGTAAGTACCAAAGCATTATTTTACTCGATGTTCCTGGTTTTCGGATTGATCGTTTTTGCGCCCTTCGCCTCGTCCAAAGGCTTGAGCGTTAATGCTCAAAACCGCATAAGCGGGTTTATTTTTGGTCTGAACCGTCAGCCAATGGCTGATTTGAACGTTGAGTTGTTTGACAACTATGGCTCTACGATCGGAAGGACGCGGACAACCGGCTCCGGTTATTACAACTTCGTCACGATGACAAGCGGAGTTTTAATAATTAAGGTCTACACCTTTCGCACAGATTATGAAGAGCAAGAAATCACTATCGAAATACAAAACACTTCTGTTTCAACCAGCTCGGGTGGGACCAGAAGATCAGGTTTTTCAAGTGAGCTAGTTGATTTCTATCTAAAGTTGCGCAGAGGTGTTTCGCCTACTAATGCCGTTGTTTTTGCTCAGGATGTCCCGCCGGAAGCAAAAAAACTATACGAAAAAGCCGTCGCCGATCTGGACAACAAACGTAACGCCGAAGCTCTGAGCGCTTTGAAGGCGGCTTTGGAGATCTTTCCGAAATACTATGTAGCCCTTGAGCGGCTTGGGACGGAATATATCAATCTGGGAAGGCCCGAGGCATTTCAGGCTGCGGCCATACTATTTACGAACGCAGTTGACGTTCATCCTCGCGGGTTTCGGAGCTGGTATGGCCTCGCCTACGCACGATATTCGCTAGGTAATTTTCCTGAGGCTTTGACGGCAGTGCAAAAGGCGATCGAATTGAATGCCTATTCAGCCGACTCCTTCTTTTTGTCCGGGGTTTTGATGAAGAAAACGCAAAAGTATGATGTAGCTGAAAAACAGCTACTCAAGGCAAAGGAGCTTTCAAAAGATACTATTGCTAGCGTTCATTGGGAACTCGCCACTCTTTACGGGAATATTTTGAATCGTTACTCGGACGCAGCAAAGGAGCTAAAGCTCTTTCTGAAAGCTCAACCTGATTCAAAGGACGCTGAAAAAATCAAGAAACTCATTGCCGACTTTGAGGCGAGGGCACAAACTAAGTAACCGATCAATATTCCCGGATCTGTCCGTCGCCAACGAAATCGCAAAAAAAGGCCATCCGGTTTCCCGGATGGCCTTATCAATGTAACTCCCGTATCAATTCCTAGAAAAGAAAACGGATCCCATAACGGACCTGTCGCTTTCCTTGATTAGCCGACGGAAAGTTGTAAAACAAATTGCGTCCGGCAGGCCCTTGGGCAGCCGCAAGCAACTCGGGCGAACCGTTAAGCTGGAACGTCCTGTAAGAAGCAATGAGCAAACACTGCTGCGATGTCGCAGAGTTTGCTTCACAGGCGGCCCGTGTGGCCGGATCAATCAAATTAAATGCGACACTTGTCGAATTAAAGTTCGTAGTGTTTATGATATTGCCGCCCTGACCGCTGGGATTAAGTCCCAGATTGGTGACGGTATAGTGGTTAAACACATTCAGAACGTCAGCATCCAATTTGAGGCTAAATCGTCCGTCTTGGCCGAACTTTATGGTATGCGAGGCACTAACGTTGGTTTGATAGTATGTCGGAGTTCTTCCCTGATCACCGCGCTTTGTCAGAATGATCTGCGATACGTTGTTAATATTAACAAACGAGGTTATCACAGTCCCGCTCTGCACGAACGAGAAGAAGCCGAAATCCGTGGTATTTGACTTCCACAGTCCAAACTTGTCCCAACCTAAAGTATATGCACCCTCAACCTTTAACACGTGAGGACGGTCGGTAGCCAGTCTGCCGTTGTCAGGCCCGCCAGCGGCTGTGAACCCGGCATGCGGCTGGTCGAAGTAACGATTTACATTGGGATCGGTTCTGCCCTCTTCATCAGAGCTGGCCAACCCGCCGTAGTTGCCGTAGAGCCGACTCCAAGTGTAGTTAACTCTGAAGTAGTAATCGTTGGCAAACTGCCTGTCAAACCGGAACTCGAGTGCGTCGTAATCGCGTTGCGGTTTCGGGGCAAGCGTGCCGAACATGTCAGCTTGCTCTTTATACAAGCCCTCGCCCGGGTTGCCGATAATGTAATATTCGCTGCCCTGGGAATTAGGAAATCCGGCATCCTCGATGGCATGTTTAACCTGCTTGCGGGTATATCTGGCGGAGAACGTATAAAGCTTCCATAACTCGCGCTGAAAGCTAAATGTGAGCTCACTCTGCGTAAAAGGCTTGATATTAGGGTCAATTCCTCCCACTTCGGTCAATAGGCCGCCGCTGTTTGATGAAACTCGAAAGTCCCTATCGCATCGGACACGTCCGTACACAGGTGCAAGCTGATTAAAAACGCATGCACCACCTACAGCCGGTGAACCACCGGGGCCCAAGATCAGATCCCTGCCCCCCTCGGTTAGCGAGGCCAAAGTATCCCCAGGGAACCATTCAAAAAAGATGTCGTGAAATTCATCGCCGCCGAACGAGCCACGCGGCAATGTTAGTTTGAAACGGTCAAAGAACAGGCCGTAAAAGGCAGTTACCTTTGTCTTGCCGTCACCGGTAAGGTCGTATGCCGCCCCCAGTCTCGGTGTGATCTTGTCGCTAAAACTAAAACTCATGCCCGGAAGTCCCGGTGCATAGCTTGGAACGTCTTCCTTTTCCGTCCTAAAACCGAGATTCAACGTGAGCCGGCTTGTTGGCTGCCACTTGTCCTGAAGATAAAATGCCGTATTCGAACTGGCGACGTCGCCCCTCGTCTTAAAGGTTGCCAGTCTGCCGGAACCGATAGCACCGGGTGTCGTAGGTAATGGCGCTCCCGCATAGTTACCGACCGTTGCGAGGCCGGTGCTGCCCGAACGCAAAGTGATCGCGTCCGTCGTTCCGAAGATAACCCTGTTTGCGATCTGGCTGAGGGCGTAGCCCCCCTTCAATTCATGTCGCCCGCCGACCGCGAAACTGTAGGTGGCATCACCCTCATATTGATCACGCGTCGTGACGTCAAATTCTGTCTTTGTAATTGAATCAACGCCGTTGGTCTGATTTGGACTGGCCCTAACACATCCAAAACCGGCCGGATACTGTACCGGGCTGAACGGAGTGGTTGAGCAAACAATACGCGGAGGGCCAATGCTGCCAGTACCGTAGGCCCCCAGCTTTTCATTTAGAAAATAATGGCCGATCCTGCCGGTAACGATCAGATTGTCGGTAGCAGTATATGTCCCCGCGCCGGTAATGCTCATTGAATTCTGGCGGCCGCCCTGTTGGTTTGCTACTGCACCACTCGGCAAGGAGGCACTCAACTCCGAAACATACGTGGGAAAGGGATTGCGGCCGGTTTGCGTTACCGGATTCCAGCTAAACTTCCCGAGCAAACTCAATTTGTTGAAAAGCGAGGCATCGAGTCGAGCGAGAGTATTTTCTTTACGCTGCTTAAAATTGTAAGTTTCAACCGGTCCATGGCAGGGATACGGAGCCGAGGTCGGCCCACACTGTCCGCTAGGCACCGAAAAATTGAGCGTTCGGTTCTGGGTTAGTATCTGCGGGGCATAATTAACCAAAAACCAAAGACGATCTTTAAGGATCGGCCCGTTAATGCTGGCTGTCGGGTTCGTTTCGTTGAATTGGAAGTATCGGTTCGGATAATACGCCGGGGCGCTGCTAAGGCTATACAGTATTTGGCCGGGGATAGGCTCCATCTTTGAACTTCTAAGCCCTAAGCCGAATTCACCGTGGAAATCGTTTCCGCCGCCCTTGGTTGCGACAATTACCACGCCGCCCGTGGCTCCGCCATACTCGGCTTCAAAACCGCTGTTTTTGACCTTGATCTCCTGGATCTGTGAAAAGGGAATGTTGCTGTTCGCATTTAGAACGCCGCTAAGAATATTGGTCACTTCCTGGCCGTCGATGATAAATGTATTTTCCGAGATGCTGGCACCGTCTATCGAGAACCCTGATCCTCTGGTTTCCTGCTGTGTTCCCGACGCCGTGTTCAAAACGGTTGTAAAACCTAATCCCTTCGGAAGCAGTTCTGCCGTTTGGGAGGAAATAGAGCTTTCGATCGACGTTTTCGTGGTATCGATAGCAAGGGCGGAATCCGTTACGTCAACGACCGCTCCAGCCGTAATGGACATCGGAAATGCGATCTGCGCGGTGCGTCCAAGGTTTATTTCGACCCCCGTCACCGTCTGTTCGGCAAAGCCCAGAATAGCCGCCGAAGTCAGCGTGTATGTGCCGGGCGGAACCTGCAGCACCTTCGCAACGCCGTCATCGTTCGTCGTTACGGTCCTCTTGAAACCCGTCGTCGCTCCAGTGCTTGTAACGGTGATAGTTACGCCTGGGACGATAGCGCCGTTGGCGTCTTTAGTAGTAATTTCCAACGATCCCGTCGTTTCCTGGCCAAACGAAGCGATCGCCGATATGGCCACGAAAACAAGTGAAATCAATAAAAAACGTAAATCCCTTTTCATGTAGGTCCTCCAAATAAATCAATCTAAAAACTAAATTCCCGCAGTTTCGAAAATACGAAAATTACTGAAATCGTAACCACAATAACGTGGTTGGATTTGTTCGGATTTTAAGATACTGCGATCTTATGCCTTTTGAGGCAAATCCTATGCCCGTCTGCAAGCGCTGTGTAGTTGTTACAAACAAAGCGTTTAGAAGCGGTTCGGCGAATCACTAACGCCGTTTATCTCCAAATTTATGAATTCAATACTAGAAACTTGAATATACCAACTTCACCAAATTAAATCAACTCACCGAGCGGCAAATGCGTCGTTACCGGTAACCCGCACCAGATGTCGCGTGTCGTTGAGAGCCAACACACGGGCGTTGCGCGGGCCGCGGAGTTCGAAGCGATTGATGCCGCAATTAGACGTGACGATCCACGGCGTTCGTTTTGTCCCGCGATGGATCGCCCCAAGCAGGTGAAGTATAAGGAAGCAGATCGCTCCGGTATGAGAATAGATAGCTATTCGCTCGCCCTGATGAGAACGAACGACGTCGTTGAGTTTTGCCGTTATTCGCCGAAGCAGTTGGCGGTAACTTTCGCCCTCCGTGATGACATGATGGATGTTGCGATTTACAAGTGCGTAATAATCCTTTGGGTATGCCTGCTTGGATTCGTCAAAAGTCAGGCCTTCGAGCACTCCGACATGCCTTTCGCGAAATGCATCTGACGCATTGATCCTAAGTCCAAGCAGTTCTGCGAGCGGTTCCGCTGTCTGCACTGCGCGAAGCAGGTCGCTCGAATAAATGACGTTTATCCCTTCTTTTGCAAGGACTTTCGCCGTTTTTTCGGCCTGCTCAATTCCCAATGGCGAGAGCGGAGTCGTCCCGTGCCCGCCAAAACGTCCCTCGGCATTTCCGGCGGATTGGCCGTGTCTGATCAAGTATAAGCGTGTCGGCTGGGGCATATGGATGATCAGACACCGACGGCCTCGGCCTTTAGTTTCTCAGTCTGGTAATGCGTTCTTAGCGTTTCGATAAATTCATCGAGCATGCCGTCCAGGACGAGGTCGAGTTGGTGGACGGTCAAGCCGATACGGTGGTCGGTGACGCGATTTTCCTTAAAATTGTAGGTGCGTATCTTTTCCGAACGGTCGCCGCTGCCGACCATTGATTTTCGTTCGGCCGAAAGTTCGGCGTGCTGTTTTTGCTCCTCGATCTCCTGAAGCCGAGCTCTTAGCACGCGCATTGCCTTTTCGCGATTCTTTATTTGTGATTTTTCGTCCTGCATCGAAACAACAACATTCGTCGGCAAATGCGTGATCCGAACCGCCGAATATGTCGTATTCACCGACTGTCCGCCCGGCCCGGACGAACAAAATGTGTCGATGCGCAAATCGTTTTGATCTATCTGAATATCAACTTCTTCAACCTCAGGCAAAACAGCCACGGTGATCGCCGACGTGTGAATTCGCCCGCTCGACTCGGTTTGCGGCACGCGCTGGACTCGATGGACTCCCGACTCGAAACGCATTTTTGAGTACACATTGTCGCCTTCGATGACGGCGGTTGCGTCCTTTATGCCGCCAACGCCGGTATCGGTCATTTCGAGAATGTCCATTTTCCAGCCCTGCCGCTCGGCGTACCGGACATACATCCGGAGGATCTCTGCTGCAAAAAGCGTCGCCTCGTCGCCGCCGGTCCCGGCACGAATTTCGAGAATTACGTTCTTTTCGTCATTTGGATCTTTGGGCAGGAGCAATACTTTTAACTCCTCTTCGGCGGCGGGCAGCTTTTCCTCGATCCCGGCGATCTCAAGCGCAGCCATCTCGCGCATTTCTTCATCATCGGCCGCATCAAGCAAGTCTTTTGCGCCTTGCAGGCCCTCCTGCATTTTGCGGACCTCGCGATATTTTTCAACGATCTCACCCAGGCTGCGGTGCTGTTTCATCAACTTCGCATACACCGACATATCCGACATGAACTCCGGCTGTGATATCTGCTCCGTCAGTTCGTCGTAGCTTTTCTCGATCTGTGCAAGTTTCTCAAACATATAAATCGTTTCACCACAGAGGACACAGAGTACACAGAGAAAAGGAAGTTTTTATATCTCTGTGCTCTCTGTGCCCTCTGTGGTTCAATTTCTTAGGCCGTAACAGGCTCCAACTTTAGCGATTCGTCCAGAGCTTTGATCGCGACTTCGAGTTGTTCGGAGTCGGGTTCCTGGGTTGTGATATTTTGCAGCCAAAGGCCTGGCATTGTCATAAATTTGAAGATCGCACCCGACTCTTTTTTGGCGGCGTAACGAATCACTTCGTACGAAAGTCCCGCAACAAGCGGCATTAAAGCAATACGGACGACCAGATTGAGCCACATCGCTTCAAAATTAATAACTGAAAACAGAACGATAGCCACCAGCATCACGACCATAAGAAACGATGTGCCGCAGCGCGGGTGCTGACGCTTTTGTATCGTGGCGTTATCCGGTGTGAGTTCAAGTCCCTTTTCCCAGGTAAATACTGTCTTATGCTCGGCTCCGTG
>CAZUEI010000076.1:0-8470 GCA_964618985.1 uncultured Chloracidobacterium sp. | reverse complement strand
ATCGACTTTATGAACCCGGCTCCCGACGCCGAGCTTGCATCGGTTGGTGAGGCCAACCACCGCTGGATCGTAGATAACATGACGGACTTCATCCTAAAGAAACTCAAGTCCGGATTTGAAACGCCCGAATACGCGTGGTCGGCAATGCTCAACCCGCCCGAGAAAATAGCTAAGCCAAAAGCGGCGAAGGCCAAGAAGGCTTAGCTAGATGGTCTGACGCCCGTGAGAATCGAAACCTGTTCATTCTCCGCAGCACGCTTATGACAAGTGTTGCATGTCGTCGCGTCAGGGGCCTTTGAACCGGGCGCTTGAAACTTGATCTGGAAATGACAAACATCACATTTCGCGTGAAAGGCACGCTGATTTGTAATTTTTACCACCTCTTTAGTTTCGACGTCCTGTATTGACGGCATCGCACTGATGAGTTTAGGCTTAAATCCCTCACGCGCGTGACAATCGCGGCACGCGGCGACACCTGCTTTTGCCGGGTCCTCCGCATAAAGTTCGGCGGTAAGCGTCGTTTTTCGTCCGGCGGGCCAGACCGTTTTGTGCGGCGGGACCTTGACAAGATCTGATGCCGGCTGGGCCGTATGATGGCATTCGATACAGAGTATCGGGCCGGCAACATTATACTCGCCGCCGTTATGCTTGACGTGGTTGAATGTCACCTTACCATTCGGCGCCTCATTGCCAAGAATGATGACCTCAGGAATCACTTTCTTCTTGTCCTGAGGTGGTTTTGGCAGCTGTTGTGCGTTTGGGTGGAAACTGGCCGTGAAGTAACTAAATACGGCAAGTATTACCACCGCTATCAATGGGCCAATGATCTTTTTCATATAGATTCCTCCCTTTACCTTATTCATAACTCACAAGCCCTTCATTTGAAGTGATTGGCGTCACAATTAAAAGAAACTCAAATTATGTAACGGAGTAAAAAGGCGGCGGCGAAAAGTAAGAAGGCCTGGCAGATTATCCTGCTTGGATTGAAAATGTTGATAGGTTTAGGAATGGATTAAAAAACTCAATGTGAATAAGTTTGTCAAATCCGAACCCTAGGCCTGCGGTCGTAGGTCTCACCCTGGCCCCAGGCATTTGATCGACTGTCAGGATGATGGTCGATTTTCCGTCCGACAAAGTCATCTTTCTGATACGGGGCATCCAGGTGGTTCGATCGTCGCCGGGCGTGTGAAGGAATTCCAGCACATACAGGATATCGCCAAAGAGAGTGACCGCCGTCGGTGACCATGGGCTTTCGAGCTGCAGAAGCGTCGTGACAGTCCCGTTGGGTGTGATCTTCAGCACGCGGGCGCCTCCATTTTCGGCGACGTAAAGAACGCCTTTTGGGTCAACGCTGAGGCCGCGGAGATATGGATTCTGTTCCGTTCCGGGGATCGAAGGCCCATTTGCTAGAGCAGTGACCGTCACAACCGTTGAGACCTTGCCGTTCGCCGTGATCCGGCGGATCGCGCTGTTTTCCGCGTAATAAATTGAACGGTCGGGTCCGACGGCGATGCCATTAATGTACTGAAGCGGTCTTCCCGTGACTGCATTTGGCAGAGTAGCGAATGTAGAGATCTCACCCGACGGGCTTGCCCGCAAGATCCGCGTCGGGCTCGAATGAACGGATGGATAATAAAGATTTCCGTCCTGGCCGATCGCTATTGGAAAGTCGGTTGAGATAAGAACAGTCGGAGTAGTGCCGACCTTTGTGATGACCCAGTCTCCGCCCGAGTCGGTGGGCAGGCGGCCGGTCGCGAATTTGTTATAGATGTCGAGGGCCAGCCAGTGGTTTCTTAAAGGCGAAAGATGAGTCAATCCGCCCTTTGTATCGATCTTCCACGGCCCGGAACCCGTGTCCAGAAAAAAGATCTGTCCCAGTCTATCAACAGCAATGCCCGATCCGGGATGCGCAAGGATCGAGGTAAAAAACAGGCAAACTACGACAAACCCCAAGATCGCACGGCAGCATATTCCACGGATGTCGGAAAAGCTCAACCAAACTGCGATCCGTTTTTCTCGCCTGTTCATCATTGACCTGCCCGTAACTTGATGGTTAGATGCCGATCATCGGATATAACGTTTCCTATTCAACCCTCGTCAGCTTAAAGGTAATCGTTTTTTTAGACGGGCCGGTGTTTGAGCTTTCCGGTGTGAGTGTTATTGTGTCACCACTTATGCTCATCGAGTAGGTTGACCACGAGCCTTCTTTCATATCCGACGGAGATTTCGCGACGATGGTGTGGAGCGTCAGCTTGCCCGCCTTGGCGTCATACGTTCCGGCGCTCGCGTCAAAGCCGTCCACAAAAACAGAATATAGCTGCTCTTGAGTCGCCTTGCTATAGTCGTCGAGCGCGGGCCGCGGCTTGTCGCTGCCTATATACATTTTGCTGTAGTGTTTCTTAGTAAAGATATACACGCTTGGCTGGGTGACCTTCATGGTCATGGCGTACTTGCCGGTCATCGTGATCTCAGTAAGCTGCCACACACCACGAATATTTGACTGCGCCGCGACAGAAATACTCATAGCCGCTGCGATCAATATGACTAATACGTACTTTTTCATAACAAAATTACTCCTAAATAGGCAAAGTCTGAAAACGTGGAAGCTGCTCTTTATTTGATTGATACAGCAAGAGTTATATTCCTTCCTGGTTGGATTGTCAATGAAAGTCGAGGCCGCGGTTTACCTAAATTGCTCCATACCCGGAAAATCGCATCATATTCGGAAAAGCTCATCAAATTAAGAAAGTTGCGTCATATCGGGAAAGTTGGTATTTCAATTTGTCTGAGAATTTGCTAGCTTGATGCGGACACTCAACTGAGAAGTGAGAAGTGAGAAATAAGAATGCTTGGAACCTTGAAAAAACGCTGGGACAGTTGGGACACTCGGGACAGGCTATAATAGGGGCTAGTATTCGGATGATATTTGAGGCGAGGGTAAATGATGTACAAACGAGCTTTTTTCGCCGGAATGGCGGTTTTTTTGTTGGTTTCGGTAGGAAACGCACAGCGGGCGGAGGTGACAGTGAGCCTTAACGAGGCTTTTTTCGACGCGCTGCTCGATTCCGCGTTTCAGAATTTCGAGCCGCCGGAGTTTTTGATAAGTAAAAACGAAATGAACCGCGGAGACGCGGAGACGCAAAGAAAGGACATTATTGGATTGAGTGGGGGATCTTCATCCTTTGTAAATTCCTCTGCGGCTCTGCGTCTCAGCGGTAAAGATTCCGTTTGTCCGGAAACTATTAAGATATTGCGTGAAATGAACGGCGTCCGCACGGCCGTGCGGTTTCGCGAAGGCAAGATATTCGTGCCGCTGGCTTTTTCGGGGAATTACGCACCGCCGTTTGTCGGCTGTGTGGGATTCGCTGGCTGGGCCGAGACAAATATCGATCTCGAATTCGACCAGGCCGGTCAAAGGCTGATCGGCCATGCTCGTGTACTAAATGTCAATCTCAATGGCACCGGCGGCGTCGGCGGAACGATGATCGCCAAACTGCTGCAAGGCTCGATCGATAAGAAACTGAATCCAATTGAGATAATTCGCCTCGACAAACTCTCGTTTGGCGTGCCTGTGCAAAATGGCGGCAGTCTTCGCATGAGAGCTACGAGCGTTCGGCCAGAGATCAATAGCGGAATGCTCAATATCCGCGTGACGTATGAATTCCTAAAGGGCTAACACCCGTCGGCGAACTTATTTATTGAGTATAGACAGATACGCTTTCCACGGACCGACATTATCGGCATACTGAGCGGCCATATACACGACGATCTGCCTGATGTGATTGAGATCGTGAACGACCCATGCGGCAAGTAGCTGTTCGAGCGTGACCTCGCCGAGTGCCGGATGCATGCCTTTGAGAGCAAGCTGTACGGGCGTTAGTTCGAAGCGGCCAAGTTTTTCAAGGCTCGCATTGCGGGCATGGGCGAACTCAGTTAGCAGATCAGCGAGCGAGCGGCCTTTCGACTTCTCAAATTGAGCAAGCCGGTCATAAGGGTCGAAAGGACGATTTACGGCCTGCTGCAAAATGATTTCGGCACGCGGTATCCAATCGGTTTCCTCGCCGTGGATCAGATGGCCGATGACATCGTAAGGACTCCAATGTTCGCGGTCGCTTTTGCTCTCCGTCCACTCGGGCGAAAGGTCTTCGAGCATTCGCGCAAGTGTGTATGGCGTTTGGCGCAAGATCTCGGTCGCGCGGTTGAGGTCAAATTTCATAGCTTCGCCAATTATACATCCGGTTTGCTAGAATCAAGCTTCGCGCTTATGAAACAACCGCTCGTCGCCATCATCGGCCGGCCAAATGTCGGTAAATCTACGCTCTTCAATCGTCTAACCGGCAGCCGCAAGGCCATAGTCGGCGATGAGCCGGGGATCACGCGCGACAGGATGTTCGGCGAGGTCGAGTGGAAGGCTAAGACTTTTCGCCTTGTTGATACAGGCGGCATTGTGCCGGATGACGAAGCGGTCATTCCATCGAATATATTCAAACAGGCGTCACACGCTATTGACGAATCGAAGGCGATAATCTGGGTTCTTGATTCGCGTGCCGGCGTGACACCGCTCGACGAGGAATTGGGCGTTTTGCTGCGTAACACTGGCAAGCCGATAATAATCGCTGCCAATAAGGTCGAATCGAAAAAGGTCGAAAACGAAGCGGGCGAATTTTATCAATTTGGTTATGAAATGTCGCCGGTTTCCGCTGAACACGGCACCGGTATCGGTGATCTGCTCGATATGGTCTTCGAGCATCTGGAATTTGAGGAAGAAGGTGATGCACCGACGTCGAACGAAATAAAACTTGCCATCATCGGTCGCCCAAATGTCGGAAAGTCCTCGTTGCTCAATAAGATACTCGGTGAGGATCGTGTGATCGTTTCGCCCATTCCCGGCACGACCCGCGATGCGATAGATACTCATTTGACGGCCGATGGGCACAACTTCCTGCTCATCGATACGGCCGGCATTCGCCGCAAGGGCAAGACGACTGAAATGGCTGAAAAACTTTCTGTGATCATGGCTCGCAAATCCCTTGAACGTGCGGATGTCGTCCTGCTTGTTATTGATGCCGTCGAAGGTGTAACCAACCTTGATGCAAATATCGCCGGATACGCAGTCGATTCCGGCTGCTCGGTGATCATTGTGGTCAATAAATGGGATGCTAAAGAGGAAAAAGAAACCAACACCATCTATGAATTTGAACGCAGCCTACGCATGGCAATGAAGTTTCTCGATTGGGCGCCTATCGTTACGACGTCGGCTCTGACCGGCCAACGCGTGACAAAGATACTGCCGCTAGTCGCTAAAGCATACGAAGCACGCAATCAGCGTGTTCAAACGTCTATGTTAAATCGCTTTTTCGAGGATTCTATCTCCCAACCAAAAGGCGGCGGCACGCCGGCACCTGTTCGCGGTGGGGTTTCAAGGCTAAAAATTCAATTTCTGACACAAGCCGGGATTCGGCCGCCGCTGTTTATATTGTTTACGTCGGGCGGCAATTCGAAACTGCATTTTTCCTATTTACGTTATATTGAAAACCAATTACGCGAGAAATTTGAGTTTTTTGCTACGCCGATCCGGTTGGTCGAAAGGCATAAGGTAAAACCAAAATAGTTAGCCGCGCATTTCGAGGGACCAATAAATGTTGGAAAATACATGACAGTCCGATAAAATAAACCAAACGCTAAGATCAGCACATAATGGAAGTTGTTTTATTAATACTAAGGATCGGGCTTGCCGCTATTTTTGGCCTGGCGGGCATCGCAAAATTTCTCGATCGCGATGGCTCCGAAAAGGCCTTTAAAGAATTTGGCGTGCCTGAGACAATTGCGAGGCCTTCGTCTATTGCTTTGTCGATTTTTGAGATAGTCATCGCGGCATTGTTTTTGTTTACGACGACCTCGTGGTATGCGTCAGTCAGTGCGTCGTTTTTGCTGATCTTGTTCGTTGGCCAGATGATCTATCAAATGGCTAAAGGCAACGCCCCCGATTGCCATTGTTTTGGCCAGCTTCACAGCGAACCAGTTGGAAAGAAAAGTCTGATTCGTAATATGATCTTTGCGGTGCCGGCCGGCTTTTTGGTGATTCAAGGTAATGGAAATCAGGGTATGAGTTTGGGAGATCCTAATCTGGATATTATGCAGTTGATCTTTGGCGTTACGATAATTGCATTTCTCGTAGCTGTCCTTTTTTATCTCAAAAAGGTTTCCGACCAGCAGACGGAATTGATGAAGCGTATCGAAGTGATGGAGTTGATCGCAAGAGACGGCGGCCAGGTTACGCGTGAAGAAGCCGGGCATCCGCACGAAGGTCTGCCTATCGGAGCCGTGTTTCCGGATTTCGCTCTGCCCGATCTGAGTGGAAAAACGGTTTCGCTTGCCGACCTGCGAATCGATGGCCTGCCCGTGTTGTTCTTTTTTGTAAGCCCGACATGCAATCCTTGCAAAGCTTTGGTTCCAGAATTTGAAGAATGGCAAGTCGATCTTAAAGATAAAGTTAAATTGGTTTTCGTCAGCACTGGAAAGCCGGAAGAAAATGCCGAAAAATTCTCCGGCGAAGCGGCTAAATTGTTTCTCATCCAAAATGAACGCGAGGTTGCCGAATCAGTCCGGGCACAATGGACGCCAACCGGGATTCTGATGGATCGGCACGGCAGGATAGCGAGTCATGTCGCAGCCGGAGATGCTGCGATTCGATTGCTTGTAGCAAAGATCAAAGACGAAGATCTTAGCCAGGAGTTCACGTATTTTACAACGAGTAACGGGCACGCGCATTCAAATAATAGGATCGGTGAAAACATCCCGACATTCTCGCTGGCTGACATTCGCGGAAACGAGGTAAATAACGACTACTTTAAGAACAAACAAACGCTTGTCGCATTTTGGAGCCTGACCTGTCCTCATTGTCAGGATATGATGAGCGACCTGCGCGAATGGGACAAAACAAAAGGAAAAGACGAGCCGAATCTAGTCGTATTTTCCGACGGCGAAAAAGAACCGCACGAGGCATTTGAACTTCGCTCGCCGATAATTTTGGAAAAAGACTATCAAACAGCCGCCGGATTCGGAATGTTCGGCACACCATCGGCAGTTTTGGTCAACGAGAGCGGCAAAATAATATCAGAAACGGCAGCAGGCGCTCACGATATCTGGGCGCTAGTAGGAAAAAGAAAGTAATCGGAATTTAGTTTCAGATGACCAGACCAATCGACTGGACAGTGACCGCGAACGACGGCGAGGCGCGAGCGGGGATGCTCAGAACCAGGCGCTCTATTATAGAGACGCCTGTTTTTATGCCTGTCGGAACGCAGGGTTCAGTCAAGGGAATTCGTTTCGAATGGCTTGAGTCCGAGATCGATGCCCGCATCATACTTGGCAATACCTATCATCTATTCTTGAGACCGGGCATTGATGTCATTCGTGAATTCGGCGGGCTGCATAAATTTACTTCGTGGGAACGTTCATTTCTAACTGATTCGGGCGGCTTCCAGGTCTTTTCGCTGACGGATCTCCGCAAGCTGACGGAAGACGGGGTTGAATTTCGTTCGCATCTAGACGGCAGCAGCCAGTTCCTGTCCCCTGAAGTGTCAATGGAGATCCAAGCGGCGCTTGGGTCTGAGATCGTCATGGTATTTGACGAATGCCCGCCGGGTGACGCAGGCATCGACGTGACCCGAAAGAGCCTGGAAATGACCGCGCGTTGGGCCAAGAGGTCAAAGGTCAAGTTTGATGAGTTGCAAGACACTGGGATGGATACTGGGTTCTTATCGACAGCATCCAGGAACCCAGTCGCTACCGCTCCCGGTTCTGACCTTTCCGGCATACAAGCACTTTTTGGCATTGTTCAGGGAGCGGGTCATTTGGAATTAAGAAAGGAAAGTCTGGATCAAACGGTAGATATTGGTTTTGACGGATATGCGATCGGCGGGTTGAGCGTGGGCGAAGAGAAATCGGTGATGTATGAGGTACTCGATTACCTGGCACCGAAAATGCCTCAGGACGCGCCTCGATATTTGATGGGTGTTGGCACGCCGGAGGACCTTATAGAGGCGGTGAATTGCGGCGTCGATATGTTCGACTGCGTTATTCCGACTCGCAACGGCCGCACCGGCAGCGCCTTTACTTCTAGGGGAAAACTCAATATTCGCAACGCAAAATTTGCCGTTGATTCGAGGCCGCTCGACCCTGACTGCGACTGCTCCGTGTGCCGCCGCTATTCGCTTGGATATCTTCGACATTTGTATCAGGCAGGCGAAATGACGGCGGCGATCTTGATATCGCATCATAACGTCGCGTTCTTTATGGACACGATGCGACAGGCAAGGGAAGCGATAAATGTTGGCGAGTTCAAGAGGTTTAGAAAGGCCTTTCTTGATAAACTATCTGAAAATGAGTCCGAAAGCGTTTGATTTAACAAGTGCGACTGTATATGATTGAGTTTTTGTCTTTCGTCAGTGATCGGATATGAAAATGC
>CAZUEI010000075.1:2922-8516 GCA_964618985.1 uncultured Chloracidobacterium sp. | reverse complement strand
ATTTCACTGGTCGCAACCTTTGGATGCGGGTTCGATTCCCGCCGCCTCCACCATTCAATTAATGATCATTCTCGGTGCATAGTCGTTTACCGACTGAAAACCTTGCCAGAAAAATGGCGAGGTTTTTGCTTGAGTAAACGTATAATTGAGCAACGAGGCGCCGCAATCCCGGACAGTTTACAAATGCTTGTGAGAGTCACATTGTTATCCGCGTTAGCTCTTGTCTGCGGCCTTACAACTTTGGCCCAGACACAGGGAGAGAATTTCCGAAAACTGCTGCGCGAGCAAGCGGCCTTTGAGACCGCTGATTTCACGGCTCTAGATAACGGCGAGACGGTGATCAAATTGCTGCGGGTCAAAGATAAACGGCAGATCGCGGTCATCGGCATTGTGCGGCTGCAAAACTTGCAGGAAATATCAGTGCCGGAACTTCGCGAAAGTCTGAGCCAGAAGAGTAATCGATTTGTTTTGGGCGGCGGAGTATTTAGTACGCCGCCGTCCGTGCAGGACCTCGGATCGCTAACGATCGAGGACCGCGATATTGAGGGAATAAAGAAATGCGTGATCAGTGATTGCAAGTTGAAATTGTCGGCAGCAATGATAAAAAGATTTCAAACAGAGGTTAATTGGGACGCTCCCGATCACAGATCTCAGACGACTCAATTGTTTCGACAGATGCTTGTTGAGTACCTGCGAGATTATACGGCGAGTGGGGACAAAGCACTCATTCAATACGACAGCGAGAAAATGCCGGTTAGACTTGCCGATGAACATCGGATCTTACTTGACGGCTCACTTTTTCTTCGCAGCCTCGCTCCTGAATTTTACAGCTATCTCAGGAATTTTCCGGATGGCGAGCTTTCGGGGGTTGAAAACACACTGGAATGGTCAAAAGTTGATTTGGGACTCAAACCGGTTATCTCACTCACGCATATATTGACTTACGCGCAGCGAGGAAGTGAAAGTTCACATCTGCTGGTTGCTACGAAACAGATCTACGCCACACATTATTTTGATGCGTCGTTGGCATTGACGTTCGTCGTAAGAATGCAGGCGAAAGATTCTGTTGGAACTTATCTGATCTTTACCGATGTCTCACGGTCAGATTCGTTGGATGGAGTTTTAGGCGGTATGAAGCGTACCGTGGTCGGGAAGCAGGCGACGGAAAGAGTACAGGAACTGCTGGAGCAGACCAAATCGAATCTCGAACGTAACGCGAGCAACCAAGCCGAACCTGTGACCGAGCTCAAAAAGGAAAAAGGTGAGATATCACCCTTCAATGAACTTGTCAGCAGCCGTGCGTTTCAAGTCATACTGCTGACGGTTTTTGGGGCGATCGTCCTTTATCTTTATCTGAGAAGGAAACGCTGAAAGCTATTACAACCTAGCCGCTAGATATATTCCCCCAAATTTGTGATTTTGCCCCCGCTCAGTGCCACGGCAAATACGATATAGTTATTGATAGCGTGAATACTTTACCGATAGGCATTTTCGATTCCGGCGTCGGCGGTTTGACTGTATATCGGGCGTTGCACAACCGTCTGCCGAATGAGCACTTTATTTATCTTGGCGATACGGCTCGTGTTCCCTACGGTACAAAATCGCTGGCAACCGTCGAGCGTTATGCGATAGAGAATTCGCAGTTTTTGGCTTCACGCGGCATAAAGATGCTGGTTGTTGCATGCAACACGGCGTCGGCACTTGCGCTGCCAAAGATCCGCGAAAAGATCGGCCTCGATGTCGTCGGCGTAATCGGGCCGGGCGGACGAAAGGCGGTCGAATTGACAAAAGATAAGCCGCATCCGCGTATCGGGGTTATCGCGACCGAGGCCACCGTTGCCAGCAACGCGTATTTTGAAGCGATCCGCCGTGCGTCCGAGACCGCCGAGGTTTTACAGGCGGGCTGTCCGCTCTTTGTGCCGCTCGCGGAAGAAAATTGGGTCAGCGAACCCGAAACGGTCTCGATTGCCGCCAAATACCTTGCCGAGATGAACAAATTCCGCCCGGACGCGCTCGTTCTCGGCTGCACGCATTATCCGATCCTGAAAGATGTGATACAGCAGACCGTGGGCGAAAATGTTAAGCTAATTGATTCCGGCGAGGCGACTGCCGAAGAAGTCGAAAAACTTTTGGCCGAAAAAGGCATGGCAAATCCGAACGCAGTTACTGGCAAACGTGAGCTTTGCGACGACCTCGATCATTTTTACGTGACAGACGCCGCAGATAGATTCGCCCGCGTCGCAGAACGATTTTTAGGAACAAAGCCGTCGAAACTCGAAGCGATCGAAGTTTACGGCGTTGATGAATTGAAGAAGAATTAGCCGCAGATCAACGCAGATGACGCGGATATAATAAATTGATTCTGATCTGCGTTATCCGCGTCCATCTGCGGCTAAATTGATTTAATAAATGAGTTACGAACGAATAGACAAGAGAACCTACGACCAGATACGCAACACCAAGGTCACGCCGAATATCTCTCCCTATGCTGAAGGTTCGGCGCTGATCGAGATTGGCGGGACAAAAGTGATCTGCACTGCGAGCGTTGAGGACAGGGTCCCGATGTTTATGCGGAACAAAGGGCTCGGCTGGGTAACCGCCGAATACGCCATGCTGCCGCGTGCGACCAACACCCGCACACAGCGCGAAACCCAACGGCCTTCGGGCAGGACGCAGGAAATCCAACGCCTCATTGGCCGCAGCCTGAGGGCCGTGGTCGATACCAAACTACTCGGTGAGCGCCAGATCTATCTCGATTGCGACGTCATCCAGGCAGACGGCGGCACGCGATGCGCTTCGATCACCGGCGCGTATGTTGCGTTGGCGTTGGCCTGTCGCAAATTAGTAAAACAGGGAATTATTAAAACTTCTCCGATCTTGAGCGAAGTCGCGGCTGTGAGTGTCGGCGTTATCGAAGGCACGGCGATCCTCGACCTCGCCTACGAGGAAGATTCGACCGCCGATGTCGATATGAACGTTGTCTGCACGGGTCTCGGCAAATTTATCGAGCTGCAGGGAACCGCCGAACGCGAACCATTCTCGCGTGAGCAGATGGATGAAATGTTGATCCTCGCCGACATCGGCGTCAACAAACTTTTTGAGATCCAGCGCAATGCGCTGGCGGGATAGGTTATGAGCGAAAGGGAATTTGAAGGGAGATCGGCGATCGTTACCGGCGGCACGCGCGGCATAGGTAAAGCTATCGCGTTGGAATTGGCTCGGCGCGGTGCTAATGTGGCATTCAATTATTCAAAGAGCGCCGACGAAGCTGAAACGTTAAAAGCCGAGGTAGAAAAATTCAGTGTAAAGGCTATTGCTGCACAATGTGACGTGGCCAATACCGAAGCTGCGGCTGAATTTGTCGGTCAGGTCAAAGATGCGTTTGGCACGGTTGACTATCTTGTAAATAACGCCGGCATCGCCCGCGACCAATTGATCATGCGGATGAAAGAGGAAGACTGGGACGCGGTGATCGACACAAACTTGAAGGGCGCATGGAATTTTTCAAAAGCTGTTCTTCGTCCGATGATGCGAAATGAGAACGGCGGATCAATATTGAATATCTCATCAATCTCCGGCGTCGTTGGGATGCTCGGGCAATCTAATTACTCCGCGTCGAAAGCCGGAATGATAGGCCTGACAAAATCGCTCGCCAAGGAAGTCGCCAGCCGCAAGATTACCGTCAACGCACTCGCTCTCGGTCTCATCGAGACCGAAATGGCAGCTGAGATGAATGCGGAATATCGCGAAAAATATCTCACGATGATACCGCTCGGTCGCCTTGGTAACGTTACGGAAGTTGCCGAGATCGCTTGCTTTATAATCTCTCCTGCTGCTGCGTATATTACCGGCCAGGTCATCCAGGCTGACGGCGGATTGGCGATGTAGAAGAGAGTTCAACGCAAAGACGCATAGACGCCAAAAAAATAAATTAAGATCTTTGCGACTTTGCGATAAAAATGTCTTTAAAATTTCAAACCGAAGACGACGAAGCGGAACTCCAAGAAACGCAAGATGCTGATGACCCTCAACCTCGTGCGCCATTTCCTGCCTATACTGTCACGCTGATAGTCGGTATTGTCGCTGTTTTCCTCTCACAGTTGTCTATAGGGCTTGACGAGTCAGCGTTGCTCGCAGGTTTTGTAAAGCCCGCCTTTATCAGAAACCACGAATATTGGCGCATTCTCACGGGAGCGACAACACACGGCAGCGTTCTTCACGTCATGATGAACTGCTACGCCTTTTACAGTTTTGGCAAGATTTTTGAAATGCTGTCTAATCGAGCTCATCTAGCAATCGTATTTTTGCTTTCGGCGATCGGTGGCGGCGTTTTGAGCTTAGTCTTCCAACCTGACGGGATCTCAGTCGGGGCATCCGGGGGCATTGTTGGGCTGATCGGCTATCTTGCGGTTTACGCCTTTCGAAGACGGCAATTTATCTCGCCGGAATTTCGCAAAAGCCTTCTTGTTAACATCGGATTCATTCTTGTCTTCGGCCTTGTTCTTTATCAGGTTATAGATAATTACGGACATATCGGCGGCCTTGTCGCCGGAGCCGTTTATGGTTTTCTACAAATTCCGTCTGATGAATATGTCGATCCGAGGGAAGCAGGTTCAGCGGTTCAGCTCACCGGGCTCGTTGCGATCGGCATATACATCGCGGCATGTTGTTTTAGTGTCTTGTTGATATTGAGGGTTATCTAGTTTTGCTATGGCCCGCGTCCGTGTTCATCAGCATGTCAATCCGTTCGCTCCGCATTATCGGCAAGCTCCTGTTCCGATCGATCTGAATGTGACGTTTGCACGGCCGGAATTACCACTGCATCTCGATATCGGATGTGCCCGAGGCAGGTTTATTTTGAAAATGGCCGAGACCGAACCGCAATGGAATTTTCTCGGCGTTGAGATACGCGAGCCTCTCGTGACCGAGGCTAACGAGATCGCTGCCGAACGAGGCCTGAGAAATCTTCATTACGAATTTTGCAATGCGATGATCTGGCTGGGCCGTTTGCTAGCTGAACTCCCCGACGGTGTATTGCAGGTCGTGACGATCCAATTTCCCGACCCCTGGTTCAAGAAAAAACACGCAAAACGCCGGATGGTCAATGCCGAGTTGGTGGAAACTGTGGTCGAGAAACTCACTGTAGGTGGACGCATCTTCGTGCAAACGGACATCGATTTTTTGGCAGAAGAAATGTTTGTTTTATTCCGTGCGAGTAAGAGTTTGAAGGAGATCGCGATCGAAGAAAACCCGTTTTCGGTAAAAACCGAGAGGGAAAAAGCCGTCGAAAATAAACAATTGCCAGTTTACCGGACGATATTCGTCAAGTCAGAACCCCCTGCATGAGCAGGGGGCCAGTTTCTTGACATTTATTGAACTATTGACGATCTGACCGCCCGCTGACGCAGGCGGTTCTGACATTACCAATTTATATCAACTTCGTAATCATCGGCACCACCGCCTGGGTCAAAGACCTGAACGATCGCCGTAAAATCATTTTCCCACGAAGGCAGCTGCTTTACGGTCACCGAACCGCGGCCGTTTCGCTTGCGTGCAGTAACTGATCCCGGCCGCGCCGCAAGATATCCGGTTAT
>CAZUEI010000075.1:0-2822 GCA_964618985.1 uncultured Chloracidobacterium sp. | reverse complement strand
AAACCGGTGCCCGCTGCATCTTCGGATCTTATCGTTCCGCCCCGGATGATAATATTTGCCCTATCATCGACGCGAGCGCTCCATGAAGCTGTGCCCTGAGATCCTCCACCACCTGGATAAGGCGGATTGTTGCTGAGAGGAACGTCATATGTTCGCGGACGATTATTAAAACCGTCGTCATAGCCCTGCTGAAAATAGAGGCCAATATTCGGGTCGTAATTGTATGACGGACTTTCACCGCCCCTACGCTGGCCACCGTTCCGGCGGTCATTTTGCCCGATAGTGTAGCCCGAATCGTAAGCGCTTCGCTGTGAATTAGTCCAACGCACGGACGGCCTTACGCTGTCATAACCAGCCGAATATCCACGGCTGTAAAAATTCTCATATTGCGACTCGAATTTATTGCGGTAACGGTGATAATCATTGCTCCTGTTGCGGTTAGCGTCTTGAACGCCGTCCTGGTAGCCTTCGTCGTAGTATCCGCATTTGATCGGCGATTCGACATTTCTATCGCATTGAGCCGCAGCCGAAATACCGCCAAAAGCGATCACGAAAAATAGCGTTGTTAAAAGAAATAATTTTTTCATTTTTCTGCCCTCCATCATGCTTTCTTCCAAAATATATTGAAACGGATCCTACGTTTGTGACGCCGGACACAGATTAAGATGGAATACCGATAATATTCGATGCCATCAATTTCTTCCTGACGCCTATTCCCACCGTTTCTCCTTCTGAAATCTTTTTACGACCATATTGCGGCGCAATTTTGGCAAATGGTCAATGAAAAGTTTGCCGTCACAGTGATCAGTTTCGTGCATAAACGCCCTAGCAGCATAGCCCTCGGCCTCACGTTCAAACCATTCACCTTTCTCGTTTTGCGCTCTGAGACGTGCTTTTTGCGGGCGAATGACCACGGCCGGAACTTTGCCTACCGAAAGGCAACCTTCCTGGCCGGTTTGCTCGCCCTCGGCAGATATTATTTCGGGATTAGCGGCGATCAATTTGACGCCCTCGCAATCCATCACGAAAAGGCGCAAATTCAATCCGACCTGCGGCGCGGCGAGTCCAACGCCTTCGGCATCGTACATGGTCTCGAACATATCCTCACAGAGATCGGCAAGATCTTTGTCAAAGTTCGTCACGGGTTTGCCGGCCTCGGCCAGGACTTTTTCGGGATATTCGGTGATCTTCCTGATCGCCATAGTTATCTGGGAATAACGCCGGAGCGTGCCTCGCGGCGAAAATTGCGCTTTGCGTTAAAGCCTTTTTCTTCACGTCCGAGGCATTCCCAGCAAACTATTCGCTGCTCGTTCGTAGGCGAGAGAAACGTGTTGTAATGCTCAGTTTCCCTGTCGCATTCAGAGCATCGCACGGTTGGTTTGTCCATATTCTTTGGATCCATTGCATCGATCATTGGGCCTTTTTCTTTAAGAGGAATAGTTTCTCAAGATAGAATTCCTGTTCCTTTTCTATAGTGTAGTTTGCCTGAACATAATTTTCCAATGGGCGGCACGCTTCGGTTGCAAGACATTTTTCGCTAACGACGAGCCAGAACATTTCCGCGTCGGCAGGAATTTTGGAAATAAAGAAATCGATTTCTTTTCTCAAGCTGTATTCCGTACCGAACGCCGCCTCTTTTTCGAGTTCGAAGTATTTCTCATCGGGCAAAACTCGGTTTACGCCGTGATAATGATAGGGCAGTGAGAGGACTTCATATGTCGGGAAAACAATGATCGGCTGCCCCGGAATCTCGTTTTGCTCGATAAATGCTCCGACGCGTGCCCAGTCGCCGCGCTTTGCCATATTCGGATATAACGCAACGAGAGTATGAGAGAACGACGCGAGAACAAGCAGCGAGCCGACAATCGCGAATGTTTTGTTTACAACCCCCAATTGTTTTCCATTAGTGACAAAAATATCAGAAAGCAGAGATGCAGCAAAGAGTATGAGCGGCACGAATAGCACCGAAGCGTGGCGAATTTCGATATAGTCGCTTCCAACAACGAAGTAAGCGAAAAGTAGACAGCCAAAGATCGTTGCTGTAACCGCAGCGAGTGACAGGGTGCTCGACGAAAGGGATTTACGGCGCACTACGGCAAAAAATCCGACCACGACCAGTGCGATGCGTATTGTCCAGAGCCTTACCAGATCAACTATCGAATACCGATCATCCGGAAGTACTTCGGTCGGCAGTATAAAGGTCAGAAAATGACCCCATAGATGTCTAACACCCTTGATGATTGACCGCGGGTCCTTAAAGCCGCTAGTATTTGCAGCAAACTGCGACTCGAAGTCGATCAAAAGGAGTGGAAAAATGGCTGCCGCAACCAACAGCATCAGCCCCAAATAGATACGCGCTTCACGCCATTTCCTTGAAACAAGCAGTGCTGCGAAAAGTCCTACGAGCACAAAACCAAGATAGTAGTTCGTGTAAAGTGCAATGACTGCGACAACTGAAAAGAGGATATTTGAATTTTTTCCTGCGTTTGGCTCAGATTCTTTGATAAATGCATCAAAAAAAAGTCGGATTAAAATAACGGACAGCAAAATAACGAGTGAGTAAACACGTATCTCGAGGCTGGCCCAGAATAAGTACGGATGAAAAGCGAAAAAAGCGGTAGCAAGCAGAGCCGCTCGCGGTTCGAAGAGTCGACTTGCCAAATCGGCGAACAGCTTTATGGCCGCTGCGATGCAAATTATTGAAAATAAACGGGCAAAAAAGATCGAGCCGTTTATGGACCGCCACAGGCTCATTATCCAGAAATAAAGCGGAGCCTGTTTCTCATCCGCCGCCGCATTCTGAAACGCAGGCCAAAACCCAT
>CAZUEI010000074.1:0-8564 GCA_964618985.1 uncultured Chloracidobacterium sp. | reverse complement strand
CTCAAAGCCGTCGAGATCAAAACTGACGTTCAATAGATTGGGCTGGGAAGTTTGTGAGACATATTTGCCACTTACGTTGTCGCTGAGGCGGGTGATTCGGCCGGTTCTTGAAATGGATCGAACAGACTGCAAAGCCTTAGTCCCGCCGAGAGCCTTTTCGGCTTGTTTCAATATCTTTGAAGGAGATTGCGCAACTGTGGCGCTGTTCGCACTTAATACAAAGGCCGTAGCGGTCAATATTACGACTAAAATCTGGTGATACTTTTTATTCATTGGTATAATTGCCCAGAAACAAGTTTGGTCAAAGGTGTTTGCGATGTCAAACAAAAGGTTTTCGGCTCTGATCGTGTTATCTGCCTTATGTGTTTTTGGCTGCACAAGGGCACAGATACCAGAACCATTGGTTCAGAAGAAAGAAGATTCAAAACCGGATAAGGTTGCAAAAATTAAGAACACCGGACGCGTGATTCATGTTTTGGTCGCGTTGTGCGATAACGAAAATCAGGGCATTGTGCCGGTCCCGGAGCACCTGGGAAATGGCGAAGATACTAAGGGCAATCTTTACTGGGGTGCCGGTTATGGAGTAAAGGCATTTTTTTCAAAGAGCAAGAATTGGCAAAGGCTTGGGGAATTTCAAAATCCAAAACCCAATGTGTTGGAGAGAATTGTTTTCAAACACAGGGCAGAAAACGTATATCTAGTTGCCGATGCGTATCGTGGGATCAAGATGAAAGAAACCATCAACGATTTCTTCTTATCGGCTTCGGGAAATCAGCTTGAAAACATCCAATTAACGGATTTGCAATTGCAGATCATGGGAAGTGCGGATTTGATTGCCTTTGTAGGCCACAACGGACTGATGGATTTCAAGCTCGAATCTACGCCCAAGAAACACGACGATGAAAAGAGAGACGCAGTAATTCTCGCTTGTGCGAGTTGGAATTATTTTTCAAAACATCTTAAAAACACCGGTGCCGAGCCGCTTCTTTGGACAACTAACCTTATGGCTCCCGAAGCATACACCTTGCACGACGCTATCGAAGGCTGGATAAGAAACGAAAGCCCTCAACAGGTTCGCGTTCGTGCGGCCGCTGCTTATGCCAAATATCAGAAAATTAGTCAAAGATCGGCGCAGAATCTTCTCGTTACGGGATGGTGATATCGTCTCGTCAGACATTATCCGGGCATGTTTCACCAATAAAAATCTTGACAATTTATGAAATTTATACTATGATTTTATCATTCTGAATGAAGGAAAAAACATGTGGCAGACTTTTTTTATGAAAATGGCGGAACGCACCAGAAATATAGCCGCAA
This sequence comes from uncultured Chloracidobacterium sp., assembly GCA_964618985.1. Taxonomy (GTDB): domain Bacteria; phylum Acidobacteriota; class Blastocatellia; order Pyrinomonadales; family Pyrinomonadaceae; genus OLB17. The sequence continues at coordinate 7,247 of CAZUEI010000074.1, read as the reverse complement.
ACCAAATAATATCAACAATTACAGCGTTCCACTGCTGCGTGGAACGCATGTGGAACGCGTGGTACGGCGGCGTAATCTGCCGGAGAATTGTAAGTTTAACATTTACAACTGCTTACGGGTAAAAATGAGATGATTTTTTTGTGACAAAGCGTGACATTTTGTCACACAGGCCCGAATTTCAGAAGCAGCGAATTTTATGGCACGATCGACGAAATTAATATGGCTGAGGCAGCTACTATAAAAATGAAGAAAAAAATCACTGTCATCATCGCAACTCTTGTTTATGGGGCGCAGGCCTTCGGCCAAACCGTCACAGCCGATCTGGTCGTTACCAACGGCAACATCCGCACGATGGATGCAAAACGGACGGTTGCACGGTCTATCGCTGCACTCAACGGCAAGATCATCGCTACGGGCACGGACGCCGATACAAGATCGCTGATCGGTCCAAAGACACGCGTTATTGATGCAAAAGGAAAGCTTGTCCTGCCGGGCTTTAACGATGCGCATGTGCATTTTATGGGAACGGGCGAACAGCTTTCGTCGGTTGATCTGCGCAGCGCAAAGACGCCTGAGGAGTTTGTGGAGAGAATAAAAGTATTTGCAGCAAAACTGCCAAAGGGCCGTTGGATACTCGGCGGGCAGTGGGATCACGAGAACTGGAAACCAAACAACCTTCCTACCGCCGCGATGATCGATGCGGTGACGCCGAATAATCCGGTATTTATCAATCGCCTCGACGGCCACATGGCGCTGGCGAACAGCCTTGCGATGAAGCTTGCAGGAGTTGATAAAGACACAAAAGATGTTGCCGGTGGTTTGATCGTGCGTGATGCGGGCGGAAATCCGACCGGAGTTTTTAAGGACACGGCTCAGGATTATATCGAAAAAGTAATACCGGCGGCGAGATTTGAACAAAAACTTGAATCCGCGCTTGCGGCGAGCGAACATGCGGCGGTTCTGGGTGTGACCAGCGTGCAGGATATGTCTGCGGGGACCGATGTCGGCGTGTATCAGGAACTCCTGCATCAGGGCAAATTGAAGACACGAATTTACGCTTGCTCCGTGCTAGACGATTACAAACGTTGGGAAAACGCAGGCGTGCGTTATGCCTTTGGCTCGTCAATGCTGCGTGTCGGGTGCCTCAAAGCATATGCTGACGGCAGCCTCGGCTCGACGACCGCGTGGTTTTTTGAGCCGTATCTTGATGACCCTAAAACGACGGGACTTGCGATGGATATACCGTCGGTCGGGCAAAACGCCATTGCCGCTGACAAAGCCGGGCTTCAGGTAAATATCCATGCTATTGGTGACCGTGCTAACTCAGCCATCCTTGATATTTATGAACACGCGACTGCTGTCAACGGCCCTCGCGACCGACGGTTTCGGATCGAGCACGCGCAGCATTTGCGGCAGCGGGACATCCCGCGTTTTGGCAAATTGAAAGTGGTCGCCTCTATGCAGCCGATCCATTTGCCCGACGACGGACGCTGGGCCTGGAAACGCATTGATGAAAAGCGTCTGAAGGGAACTTACGCATTCCGAACTTTACTCGATACCGGCGCGGTTCTCGCGTTCGGCTCCGATTCACCCGTCGCGCCGTTGAACCCTCTATTCGGCATCTATGCTGCAGTCACTCGCCGCACGCTGGACGACAAAAATCCAAACGGCTGGATCCCCGAACAGAAGATCACCGTTGACGAAGCCGTCCGTGCCTTCACCTACGGCTCGGCCTACGCTGAATTCCAGGAAAACATAAAAGGCACCCTCGAAGTAGGCAAACTTGCCGATCTCGTGATTATTTCGGATGATATTTTTACGATTGACCCAGTTAAGATTAAGGACGCAAGCGTATTGACGACCGTAATGGACGGCAAAGTGGTTTTCGAGGCGAAATGATCCTCACAAACATCTCAAAGAAATTGATCTTTCGGTTCTTGCTCATCTCGATTGCGAGCATGTCGGATGGACTTTTAAATCTGTGGGCACAGCGTCCTGTTCCCGTGCAAGTTTCCAAACCTATTCCCCAAATCAGGGGCATTTTACTCAAACATTCAGGCAAGCCCCTTCCTTACACTGAACTTGAACTCGTTCCAACTCATACGGACGATATAGTTTACGACAACAGGCTGGTTGCGGTAAGCGGATCAAATGGCAGGTTCACTTTTGCAGATGTGCCCTCGGGACGTTACACACTCAGCATAAATTATGAGGACATCCCGACAGAGCTATCGCCCTATGAAACGTTCTTTTATCCGGCTGCAATCGATAGAGGCGACGCCGAAATATTTGAAATTAATAAAAACACCTTCATTGAAAATCTGAACTTTCGCCTGCCGGCGGCTCTTATTAAGCGAGATGTTAAGGGACGAGTCCTGTGGGAGGACGAAACACCCGTGAAGGATGCTTTGATTTGTTTTACTGATATACTCGCTTCGGCAAAAACGCGCAGAGCGAGTTGTGGGGGGACGCGGACCGATCAAAATGGCCGATTTCAAGTCATTGGTTTTGAAAATCGAGAATATCACTTAGGGGCACTTGTGTTTGATAGTATGCCACGGCTTCGTACCGACCCACATCCAACACTGGTTGCAGCGGGTGAGATAAAAATATTTCGCTTGAATGGAACGATTTCCAATTTTGATGTTCATGTAAGAAAATCAAAGGTTGTCATTCAAGACATATTTGACAAATTCATGGCGCGCCATCCGGCGAAACAAATGTCAGGTATGTTCTAGGAGGCATTACCTTAGTTCGTACAATTTTATATAAATCACTATGAAACAATTACTTTTACTTATTGCGATTACATTGTTCGTTGCCGTAGCAGCATTTGCTCAAGACGGTGTGAAAGAAAAAGCAAAGCCAACCGAGGCTGACAAGACGGCTGCGATACCGTCGGACGGTTATTTGAAACGCGGGGCGCCGATCGGCAAGGCCGAAAAGGCTTCGCTGGAGAAGGTGTTGAAAGACCCGGCCAAATTTGAAGGCAAAACGGTTCTTGTCGAGGGCGTAATCGTACGTTCTTGCAAGACCGAAGGCTGCTGGGCTGAGCTTGCACCTAACAAAGACGGCAAAAGCGTCCGCGTGAAGATGAAAGATCACGCATTCTTTATCCCGCTACAATCGGCGGGAGCGATGGCTCGTGCCGAAGGGACCTTTCAGGTAAAAACACTGAGCAAAGCCCAGGTCGATCATATGATCGAGGAAGACGGAGCCAAATTCGAGAACCGCAACACGGATGGAACCGTCAGCGAAGTATCATTCGTAGCGAGCGGCATCGAATTGAAGCAAGGGAAATAAGAAAATATTATCGACCGCTTAAAACGCGAAACATGCTAAATAAACTTAGCATGTTTCGCGTTGTTGCGGTTATAGCTATTTGATCAGACCTAGAATCTGAGCCTGACAGAAAGCTGTACTTGTCTCGGGTCGCCAATGCCTTGCCGCAAGTAGCCGTCGAAGTTGAACAGGCTCGGAGCGGTCAATGAGCTTTGGTTTCCCGGAAGGAATGACGAATTGACAAAATTATCCGAGTTGAATGTGTTGAACATTTCAATCTGCGGTATCAGATCCACTGTTTCAGTGAGATGGAACACACGCGACAGACGCCAGTCGAATGTGGTGAACTTGTTGTCCTTGCGCAGCGTGTTGCGGTTCGTTCTTGTCGTGCCGACTAAAGCAAGCGTGGACGGCGTTGCAGGCTGAGCGGCGCGTGCCTGAATGCGCGGAACGAATTCAAATTTCCCCGGCAGTTCAAAAAATCCGTAGAAGTTGAATTTGTGCGGAATGTCGCGATCTGACAGCCCGTAATCGAGGCTCGGATTGAGCACGTCAAACGACCGGTCGGTAAACGGATCACGCTCGTTTGAATCGTCGTCCCTGTCGCGCGACCAAACGTAGTTCGCCTCCATCTGATACTTGTCACTGAAGCGTTTTCTCAATCCCGTTGTAACGCCGTGATAATCCGATTCGCCGATCGAGGTCGTGAAAAAAGTGTCGCCCAAAAATGGAGCGAATCGCCCTATACGTCCGTAGTTGAGAAAACGCGTCAGATGTTTGCCCTTTGAATAAGTGTAATCAAAATACATTGCCCATTCGGGAGCAAGCTCCTGTTCCCACGCGGCGTTGAAGGTGTAAATGCGCGGATTTTGGTAATCGCGGTCAAACACACGAACCCCGCTAAAGCACGGAAACGGATTCGTGACCGTGCCTGAGGTGCATGAACTCGCCGCCGGAGTTACGAGTCCCGGCCACGGCGGGCGAACGGTCGGATTGGCAAACAGGCCGCCTGCTATCGTCTGTTGCTGAACGCCATTTGTCGTTATTGAGCCGACCTGTGTCAGCATATTTTGACGCCCGTTGTAAACGCCAAAACTTGACCTGATAAGCGTACGCCCGTTGCCCATTGCGTCCCAGGCAAAACCAACGCGTGGCTGGAACATCTTCTTGTCGCTCGGCAGTGTGCCGTCCGAGGTAAACCTCGGATCATTCAGAAATATCCCATAAGCCGTATCGCTGGGGGCTACGGTTACGTCAGGAAAGATCTGAGCTTCCCAACGCAGGCCGAAATTTAACGTAAAGTTTTTCGTGACCTGCCATCTGTCTTGCGCGAAAAGTGCATAGTCTTCGTTCTTGATGTTCGAAGCGCCGGCGGCATCGGTTGCCGGGCCGCTGCGGCCCGCTCCCTGCAGGAAAAGCAGCAAAGGCGTTGCGGAAGTTTCCGTTCCCGGACAAGTCTGCATGCCCGACGTGATCCATGTGCCGCCTGAGCACAGCATCGCATCAGGCCCAAAACCGCCCGAAGCCGCGGGCGAGGCATAACGTAAAAATCCGTTTACGCTGTCAAAGATGTAACGGCCGGTAAAGAACCCACGAAAGACCTGATCGTTTACGCTGTGCAGCCATTCGCCGCCGAATTTAAAATTGTGGCTGCCTTTGACCATCGAGATGCTGTCTCGGATCTGGCTTCGCCAAAAAGTCTCGTCAACTCCCGGCTGGAGGAAGAACGGGTTGCCAAAGCGGAATGTGGTTCCAAATCCCATCGCAGTATCTGCCGGGATATTAGAGTTAGTTGCAGATCGCGGGCGCTCTTCACGCGAATATGTAAAATGTGCCTCGTTCACCGTGGTCGGCGAAAATGTAGTATAAAGATTGGTGTTGAAAACATTGATCTTCGACGGCCCTTCGGTGCCGTTTGCCGATGCGCCATAAGTTGGAACGTCGAATGTCTGATTTGTGTTCTTCGAGTGATCGAAATTATACGAGGAACTCAGCTTGTTGCTCGAATTAAGGTTCCAATCGATCTTTCCGAGAAACGCATAATTTTCGACCTTGCGGGTTACTGGTAGCCCTTCATTCTGGCCGCGTGATGCTTGAATGAAGTTGATCAATGCCAGTCTTTGACAATCGGGGCTGCCGATGATCAACGCCTCATTTGCCTGAACGGTTGGATTAGCTACGGAGCAAGGCGTTCCGATTGGATCACCCAGATTTGGCCGGGTAAGATTGTCTCTGACCCCCTCGAACGCAAAGAAGAAAAAGGCCTTGTCGCGTTGGATGGGGCCGCCGATAGTTCCGCCAAACTGTTCGCGATGAAAATCCTGCAGCTCTTTACCGTCAGAAGTATTTGAAGATAAATTTTTGTGACGCTGGTAATAAAAGATGCTTCCGTGCGTGTCATTCGTTCCAGATTTTGAAATGACGTTGATGATGCCGCCAGCGGAACGGCCGTATTCGGCGTTTGCACCGGTCGCGATCACCTGAAATTCCTGAACCGCATCCATTGTGATGTCGATCGCGGCACGTTGCCCTCCGGCCTGCTCGCCGAAAAACCCGTTGTTGTAATCGCCTCCGTCAAGGCTGACATTATTAAAGATGCCCCGCTGACCGGCAAAATTTATCTCGTCGCCGTCTGGACCCTGCGTAATGCTGACGCCCGGCGTCAACGTGAGAAGATCTTCGAATTTTCTGCCGAGAACCGGCGTGTTTTCTATTGATTTAGAATTCAGCGTAGTGCTGGATTCGGTTTTTACAGTATCAATGTTTGGTGAAGTGGTGACCGTCACTTCTCCGCTGACGCCCGAAACCTTTAGGCTGAGATCTAAATTAATAAGGCGGCCAACCGTCAGTTCAAGGTTTTCCTGAAGTAACTTTGCAAAACCCTGCTTTGTGGCCGTTACGACATAACGTCCCGGAGGCATGCTCAGAAATGTAAAACGCCCGTCGGACTCGGTCGTAAATGATTTGGAAAAATTAGTTGCCGTATTTTTTGCTTCGACAGTTGCTCCCGCAACTACGGAGCCTTGTTCGTCGGAAACAGTTCCCTGGATCGTTCCTGAAGTTATGTCCTGAGCGAATACACCCACGGACAACATTGACAAAAGAATCAGGCAATAGCCTATTCTCAAACACCATGCATCAAGTTTGCTAGACATCATTTTTCTCCTCAAAAAGGTTTTGAAATACCGGACAAAAAACGCAGCTTCGCCCGGAACCGAAAGTTAATATTGAATATCTGGAAAATTAAAACGCGAGCTTCTCATTGCCAACATCGAACCATTTTCTAAAATCGTGTCACGCAAATGAAGACACGCGAATTATAATCCGTGTCAATTTGTTTTACAACCCATAAATCATTAAATCTTCAACTTCCGTGATAAAATCTCAATTTGCTATGAAGCCGTTCAAGATCAGAAACATCGAGATCGATCCGCCGCTAATACTCTCGCCAATGGCGGGCGTGACGGATTACACTTTCCGTCGCCTTATTAAACGTCGCGGCGGTGTCGGGCTAGTCGTGTCCGAGTTTATCTCTGTCGAGGGCCTGACGCGGCACAATCCAAAATCAAAGCGCCAGATGCGCTTTGACGAGGAAGAGCGGCCGTTCGCGGTGCAGATCTTTGGCGGAAAGCCTGATCGCATGGCGATGGGCGCCGAAATGGCGCAGGAAGTCGGTGCCGATATTCTTGACGTGAATTGCGGCTGCCCGGCGCCGAAAGTTGTTAAGAACGGCGGCGGTTCGGGACTGCTTCGCGACCTGCCGCTGCTTGAAACGATCCTGAAAGAGATAAAAAAAACCATCACAATACCGCTGACCTTAAAGCTCCGGACCGGCTATTCCGAATCGACGATAAACGTCGTCGATGTCGCCAAGATGGCCGAGCAGTGCGGCGTCGAGCATATTCAGGTTCATGGCCGCACGCGCGAGCAGGGCTACAAAGGCATGGCAAATTGGGACCTGATCC
>CAZUEI010000073.1:0-8665 GCA_964618985.1 uncultured Chloracidobacterium sp. | reverse complement strand
TCCAAATAATCGGAATAGGACCTATGTGATGCATACGTCCTATTTTTTATGTCCAATAGGCTTGAACAGTTTCACGCAGACGGATTCCTGGTTCTCGAGGGATTTAATTCAGAGACCGAATGTGCCGGCCTTATCCAACGTGCGGCGGAGCTTTCGGCAAAGTTCGACTACGACGGGAATCCCTCCGTTTTCCAGACCTCTGAGCAGGAACGCACCAGCGACGACTATTTTCTCGACTCCGGCGATAAGATCTCGTTCTTTTTTGAAAAGGAGGCCTTCGACCCTGACGGCAATCTAAGAAACGACCTCTTTCATTCCCTAAACAAAATAGGCCATGCTCTGCACGATCTTGATCCCGTTTTTAACGCTTTCTCACGCTCGCCCCAAATGAAGCAGCTCGCTGGAGATCTGGAATTGTCGGATTCTCTGATGATCCAGAGCATGTACATTTTCAAACACGCACAAATTGGCGGCGTTGTAGATGTGCATCAGGACTCTAGCTTTTTATATACTGAACCCGCGTCGTGCGTGGGATTTTGGTTCGCGCTGGAAGACGCCACGGTTGAGAACGGCTGCATGTGGGCCAAACCCGGAGGACACAAAACGCCTCTGCGGTCGTGGTTTCGTAGAAAGGAGAGTGGCGGTACTGAATTTCAAATATTTGACAGCAACCCTTACGATCTGGAAGGCGCGATACAGTTGGAAGTAAAAAAAGGAGCCTGTATCGTGCTCGATGGAAAGCTGCCCCATTACAGTCTTCCTAACACCAGCATTAGATCCAGACAGGCCTATACAGTTCATACAGTAAGCGGCAGTGCCCGTTATCCTGAGCAAAACTGGCTGCAGCGGAACATGACTGATCTCGCGTCGATCTAATACGATACGCGACGGCTAAACTTTTTTGGACAAACATCGTATTGTATAGGTGTAGTAATGTAAAAACTGACGATCAAAGCTGATGCAGACTTTTTCATTTTGTACAATATTTTCCATTACAGTATTCTCGTGCTCCTTGGTGTTACCGATCTGCGCACAGCAGAATGAATCACCGTCCGTAATTGTTCAGCCCGGAGCACCCGGCCAGGCGACCAAGGTTTTGCCGCCGACAACAAAGGCTTTTTTGCCGGCGATCTCAAAGAAAGACGTTGAGTTTATGCAAGGTATGATAATGCATCACGCTCAAGCGGTCGAGATGGTCGCTCTTATGAGCACTCGGACACAGAATAAACAGCTTCGCCTGCTTGGAGCGCGTATCAGCCATTCGCAGGCTGAAGAGATGCGGTTTATGGAGCGTTGGCTAACGGCGCGTGGGCAATCGACTTCGATGCCCGCCATGCACCACATGCACGGCATGGACATGTCGGGACATCATCAAATGCTAATGCCGGGAATGCTGACGCCGGACCAGATGGAAGCTCTCAAAAAAGCAAAAGGATCAGAGTTTGACCGCTTGTTTTTGACCGGGATGATCCAGCATCACGGCGGCGCTCTCGATATGGTTAAAGACCTCGTCGAGCAGCCCGGCACCGCGCAGGACTCGGAAGTTTTTAGTTTCATAACAGATGTTGATACCAGCCAGCGCGCCGAGATCAAGATCATGCAAACAATGCTTGGTGTAAAACCAAAATAGGAGAAATAATGAATCGCTTCAACAAATCAACCCTCATTCTCACGGCAGTATTTTTGGTTTCATGTTTTATGACTGCGGTAATTGCGCAGCAAGGTGCAAATCCATTTGCTCCGCAGCCCGCTCCGCCTTTGCCGGCGGGCATGAAAGGCTCTGATGCCAGCGATCCGCGCTCCAAACTCTCACCGGGACTTTACGACGCTGGCGAGGCAGCCTTTGGAATTAGGCATCTTGCTTTGCTTAAAAAGCCGGACGCTTTCGATCTCGGCGTAGATCCGAACAGCCCGAAAATAGGCGCTGCTTTGGGTGATTTGGGAATTAGCGACCCGTCGATGGTTCCGCCGCGTATGCGTATGGTTTTGGCAGGCCTCTCATTTGCCAACTCTGACCTGGCGTTTCAGGGTAACCACCTGTTTCTCGGTAATTTTTATGGCCTGAATATCTTTGACATTTCCGATCCGGCTAAGGCAAAGCTCGTCACATCGGTATTGTGCCCCGGCGGACAAAACGATGTCTCTGTTTACAAGAATCTTTTGTTCATGTCCGTCGAGGCGACCAATGGACGGCTCGATTGTGGAACGCAGGGGTTTCCTCACGATCCTCCACCGGCAGCAGGACAACAACCCGGGTTGCCTTCCGCACAGAAGGACCGCTTTAGGGGAATTAGGATACTCGACATCAGCGACATCAGAAATCCAAAACAGGTCGGCGCTGTGCAAACCTGTCGCGGTTCGCACACGCATACACTGGTCGTTCCACAGAACGATAAGGACAATGTTTATATATATGTGTCAGGAGCGTCGTTTGTCCGCCAAAACGAAGAACTAGCCGGATGTTCGGATGGCGATCCTGCCAAAGACAAAGAGTCTGCCCGCTTTCGCATCGACATAATAAAAGTGCCGCTAAATGCGCCGCAGGACGCGAAGATAGTTTCGAGGCCGCGCATTTTCGGAGACGAAAAGACCGGAGCGATAAACGCTCTAACCGATGGCGGTTCGCATGAGAATAAAGGTCGCCCCATGGAAACCGATCAGTGTCACGACATAACAGTGTATTCACAACTTGGACTCGCCGCAGGAGCCTGCTCTGGTAACGGCATATTGCTTGATATCAAAGATCCGGCAAACCCGAAACGACTCGATGCAGTGAATGACAAAAATTATGCATATTGGCATTCAGCTGCGTTTTCAAATGATGGCAAGAAAGTGGTTTTCACGGACGAATGGGGAGGCGGAATGGGAGCTCGCTGCCGCGAGAACGACCCCAATGTCTGGGGAGCCGACTCGATCTTTCACCTAGAAAACAACAAGCTTAAGTTTGCCAGCTATTACAAACTGCCGGCCGCACAGAGCGACAGCGAAAACTGTGTTGCTCACAACGGTTCGCTCGTGCCTGTTCCCGGCCGCGACATCAAAATACAGGCATGGTATCAGGGCGGTATCTCGTTAGTGGACTTCACTGACGCAGATCATCCCATCGAGATCGGGTATCATGATCGCGGCCCAATCTATGCCGACATGCTAGTTCTCGGCGGGTCGTGGTCGGCCTATTGGTATAACGGCAAAATCTACTCGTCAGAGATCGCACGGGGCCTCGACATCTTTGAACTGACGCCGACGAAGCATCTTACGCAGAATGAGATCGACGCCGCGAAAACCGTTCAGGTTGCTCAACTAAATGTGCAGAACCAGCAGAAGATCGAGTGGCCTAACTCCCTTGTCGTTGCAAAGGCATACCTCGACCAACTCGAGCGTTCACAAGCGATGCCGTCGGGCAGGATCGCATCTTTGAGATCGGCCATTAATAAGGTCGAAGGGTCACCGGACAAGTATGGAAAACTCAAGAAACTGGCTCCGGCAATTCAGAAGAGCGCTTCCGCAACAAAAAATCACGCGGATTCATCAAGAATGCAGGCTTTGGCCGGGATCTTAAAGGATCCGCACATCATGGTAAATGCGCCTGCAAATTAGTCGTAGATATAAAAAGTAAGGAAAAATGTCCGTTTCTCGACGTGATTTTATAAAAACCGCAGGTTTGAGCCTTGGAGTGGCAGCGATTCCTGCCTGGGCATATGACGCTCAGACCGCCGCCTACTTAGGCCTTAACAAGGACGCGCTCGCCGATGCCGCGCTTGCCACGGCAAAGAAGCTGGGTGCGAGTTACGCGGACATCCGCATAAACCGCTATCGTGGCGAGGTCATAAGCACGCGCGAGCGTCAGGTGCTGAACGTTTTGAGCGGGCAGAATTTTGGCTTTGGCGTGAGAGTTCTTATTAACGGAACGTGGGGCTTCGCCGGCAGCCCGATCGTTACGCTCGACGAAGTCAAACGTGTAACAACCGAAGCCGCCTCGATCGCAAAGGCCAATTCCGTCATCACTCGCAAAAAGATCGAGCTCGTCCCGACGCCAAAGGTCGTTGCGAGTTGGAAAAGCGCATTCGACCGCGATCCTTTTGACGTACCTGCGGATGAAAAAACAGCGATACTGCTGAAGATCAACGAGGCTGCGCTTGGCGTAAAAGGTCTGAGCTTTGTTAACTCAGGCCTTTCCGCCGTTAACGAACAGAAGTATCTCGCAACCAGCGATGGCTCACGCATCGAGCAATATCTTATCCGCACAAATCCGAGTTTTACAGTTACGGCCACTGATCGGGCGACAGGCGATTTTCAATCAGTAAGCGAGCTTCGCCAGCCGCAGCAGATCGGCTTTGAGTATATGACGAGGCATGATTGGGTGGCCGAGGCCCGTGAGGCGGCCGAGCACGCTGTGATGAAGCTCAAGGCGCCCAGCATCAAGCCCGGAAAGTACGATCTAGTGCTACACCCGTCGCATTTATGGCTGACGATCCACGAAAGCGTTGGCCACCCGACCGAGCTTGACCGTGCGCTGCTGTGGGAAGCAAATTATGCGGGAACGAGTTTCCTGACACCGGATAAAACGGGCAAACTGCAGTATGGTTCGAAGATGGTCAATTTTGTCGCTGACCGCACGCAGCCTTTGGGAATGGCGACCGTCGGTTATGACGACGAAGGCGTCCCCGGCCAAAGCTGGCACCTTGTGAAAGACGGCGTTTTTGTCGATTGGCAAACGACGCGAGACACGGCAAAACTTGTGGGTAAATCGAGATCGTATGGGTGCCTGCACGCCGACAGTTGGGGCAGCGTTCCCTTTCCGCGCATGCCGAATGTCTCTCTAACCCCGTCGAAAGAAAATGTCTCTCAGGACGATCTGATCGCCGGCGTCCAAAAAGGTATTTTGATCTACGGCAACGGCAGTTATTCGATTGACCAGCAGCGGTATAATTTTCAGTTCGGAGGCCAGACGTTTTGGGAGATCAAGAACGGCAAAGTCACCGGAATGCTCCGCGACGTCGCCTATCAATCGCGGACGACGGATTTCTGGGGTTCGCTCGACGGCCTTGGCGGACAAAGCACATACGAGATCCCCGGTTCGGCAAGCGATGGCAAAGGCCAGCCAGGCCAGTCAAATGCCGTCTCGCACGGCTGTCCGCCGGCGAGATTCAGAAATATCACCGTCTTGAATACGGCATCGGGCACGAACACAGGCGCAGCGGAGGTTTACGAATAATGTTGTTAACCGAAGCAGAAGTACGATCGTTAACCGAAAAGATCCTCTCGATGGTCAAGGCTGACGATGCAGTGGCGAGCGTTGGCAGCAATAAGCAGTCTCACTTGCGATTTGCCGCCAACAATGTTCTCACCAGCGGCACTCGCGAAGGCCTCAGTGCCAATGTTACGTTATGGATCGGCGGCAAACGCGGCTCGGCATCGACAAGCGATCTCGACGACGCCAGCCTTCGCACAATGGTTGATCAAGCCGAAAAGATTGCCCGCACCGCACCGCCCGACCGCGAATATGTTCCAACGCTTGGGAAGCAAACGTACAAACCGGTCAACGGCTACTTCGAGGCGACGTCAAACCTTTCGCTCACCGATAGAGCGAAGCAGGTCGGAGCGATCCTTACAGAGTTTGAAAAGAACAAGGTGATCGGCGCCGGTTTTCACAACGCGACCGCACAATCCGGCGGCACTGCTACGAAGAACGGCAATTTCGACTTCGAGCGCTCAACCGGAGTTGGCTTATCGATCACTGCCCGTACGCCTGACGGGCAAAGCTCTGGCTTTTTCCTCCGCAGCCACAATGACATCGCCAAACTCGATACAATGCGAATCGCGAAAGAGTCGATCCGCAAAGCCCTCGAAGGTAAAAATGCCCGCGCTATCGATCCCGGCATTTACACGGTCATTCTGGAGCCGCAGGCCGTGGCCGACTTGCTTGGTGGATTTGGATTCGGTTTTAACGCAAGAACGGCCGAGGAAGGCCGCAGTGCATTTTCGGCACCCGGCGGAAAGACAAAGTTGGGCGAGAAGGTATTTGACGAGAGGGTGACGATCTACAGCGACCCTTGGCACACTGAATTGCCCGGCTCGCAAAGTGCTCAGGGCGGCATTCCGGCCGAGCGGATCGTGTTGGTCGAAAACGGCGTTCTCAAAAATCTGAACTACACGCGTTTCTGGGCAAAGCAAAAAAACGTTGAACCAACACCTGGCCCTGTGAATACGATCTTCGAAACCAGCGGCCCGACGCAAACATTCGAACAAATGGTCGCCTCCACTGAACGTGGCATACTCGTCGGTCGTTTCTGGTACATCCGCACAACCGATCCGCGCACCGCAAGTTCAACCGGCCTCACCCGCGACGGCATTTGGATGATCGAAAACGGCAAGATAGCCTATCCGGTAAAGAATTTTCGCTTCAATCAATCTACGATCCGAATGCTCGCGCCGGGCAACGTGTTGGCGGTCGGCAAACCCGAACGCGTCGGCTCAAGCGAAGGCGGCGGCGGATCGCTGCTCCCGGCGTTAAAATTGAAGGAATTCAATTTCACTTCACAGTCTGAGGCAGTCTGATGACTTAGTTGCTGAGCAACGACAGAAAACCGTATAGATCGAGCGTCGTTACCTTAACGAAGCATTCAATTTCTCCAGCATCTCGCTTCCCGGACACAATTGCTCTTTCCCCATCGAATTCAGGGCTTCATCGCTCGTATTGAGCATGTCGTGAAGGTCGTTGGAGTCTTTATCGATATAGAGCAAGCCGGTCAATATTTCGTCCTTTTGCCTCGCACGCTGCATCGCATTGATCGCCGATAATCTGTCGAACGGGTCCCAGTCTTTTGCGAGTTTGTGCAATCTTATTGTCGTGCCGTCGTGCATGAGAAGGTCGTTGACGCTTCCCGCATCGTACGAGGTGGTGATCTCTTTCATCATGGGCGCAAAATCCATGGTGCCGGTGATCTCGACATGCTCGCGGACGTAGTCATATGATTTTGTCGAACCGACATTATTATTGAACGTCACACACGGCGAAATGACATTGAGCATCGCAAAGCCCTTGTGCTTCATCGCGGCCTTGAGCAAAGGCGTGAGCTGTTCCTTGTCGCCCGAAAAGCTCTGTGCGACAAACGTCGCGCCTAATTCAATGGCAAGACTCGCTAAATCAATGGCCTCAAACAAATTTACGCTCCCCGCTTTGCTCTTGGAACCGACATCGGCTGTCGCCGAATCCTGTCCTTTGGTGAGGCCGTAGCAGCCGTTGTTCATCACGAGGTAAACCATGTTCAGGTTTCGCCTGACGACGTGGACGAACTGCCCCATACCGATCGAAGCCGTGTCGCCGTCGCCCGAAACGCCAAAATAGATCAGATCGCGGTTTGCGAGATTCGCCCCCGTTGCCACGCTCGGCATACGTCCATGCACCGAATTGAATCCGTGCGAATTAGACAAAAAATACGCCGGCGATTTCGATGAACACCCGATGCCCGAGAGCTTTGCCACCTTGTGCGGCTCGATGTTCATCTCCCAGCACGCCTGCACGATCGCCGCATTGATCGAATCATGTCCACAACCCGCACATAAAGTCGAAAGCGAGCCCTCATAGTAATCGACCGTGTACCCAAGTTCATTCTTCGGCAACGCCGGATGTCTAAATGTTGATCTAACGTATGTCATTTCTTATCTATATCACCTTTTATCTGCCTAAAAATATTGTCCGCTGTGATCGGCATGCCGTCGTAGTTCAAAACCGAAACCAATTTCGCCGCGTCGGTGCCTAGTTCGATCATCATAAGGCTGCGGAATTGGGCGTCGCGGTTTTGTTCGATAACGAAAATGCGTTCATGCGCATCGACGAATTCGCGGAACGATTTGCCGAACGGAAAAGCCCGGGCACGCATTGCGGCGAGGTGAATTCCCTCTTCCGCGAGAAGTTCTAACGCCTCCTCGGTGGCGTATGTGGATGTTCCAAAATAAATAACTCCCGGACGGCCTTTGGTCTTTGGCTTTCTGCCCTTGGTTTCCGCGCTTCCGTAAAACACAGGCTGTGGAACGAGTTCCTTTGCCGTGTCCCATTTTCGCATCAAGCGGTCCATGTTGCGTCGGTAAACGTCGCCGTCCTCGGTGTAAACGGCGTATTCGTCCCGGGACGAACCGCGTGTGACGAATGCTCCGTAGGTCGTATGCGTTCCGGCGATGGTGCGGTATGGAATGCCGTCGTCGTCAATATCTAAATAACGGCCAAATTTGCCTCGAAACTGCTGCAACGGCTCGCCGGCAGTCTCGTCACTTCCGTCGCCTCCGGGAAGGTCAGCGTGACCTGCACCGTTGCCATTGTGTTTTCCGGCAACTGCCTTAGCCCCCGCGATCCGATCGAGCTCCTCGCTGGTCAAGACCTTTCCACGGTCGAAAACACGCGTGTCGTCCCAAACCAGCGGCTTGGTGACGTGGTCGTTCATGCCGAGGTCGAGGTCGGTCATGACGATGACGGGCGTTTGGAGGCGTTCTGTCAGGTCGAAGGCGTCGGCGGTCATTTCGAAGCACTCTTTAGGCGAAGCTGGGAACAACAGCGGATGTTTTGTGTCGCCGTGGGATGCATACGCCGCGAGCAGGATGTCCGATTGCTGAGTCCTCGTCGGCATACCGGTTGAAGGACCTGTTCTTTGCACGTCGATCAGTACAG
>CAZUEI010000072.1:6902-8975 GCA_964618985.1 uncultured Chloracidobacterium sp. | reverse complement strand
CGCCGGATAGCTGGACGGCGTACCCATGATCGAGAGAATGTCGTCATCCTCGTCGATCTCGATCGTTTCGGCATTCGGAATGAACGAATGAGAGATCGTTTCCTCTAAACTCTTTGGCAGGGAACCGGTCGAACTTCTAAACACGGGTGTAGGCATTTCCCATTTGTCTTCTTTTTCGTCACTCATGGTTTTCCTCCATAGTGTTATCGCGGCAGATCTAATACATCCGAGCGCGTAATTATAGCAGTAATCCGTTTAAAATCTTCAATCAAAACCGCGGGATGCCGCTGTAGTTTTGATTTGATCTCGACAAAACTCGTGTCCATATCCAAAACCGGAAAGCTCTTGTCCATGACCTCACTGACTTTGCCGTCGAGCAATTCACGGTTTGCCAAAAGCTTTGCCAACACGTGGCTTTCGCGAAGACTGCCGACCGAAAGATGCTCTTCCAAAACCGGCATCTGCGTCACGCCGTTTTCGCTCATCAGCGCAAGAGCTACGCTCAGGGTCTCATCTGGTGAAACAAAAATGAGCTTCTGCGGAGCTCCGGCGTTCTTTGTTTCAGCGATCAATCCGGCGGTGATCCGCTGCGGCTCTAGCAGGAGTTTTTCCTTCATCCATTCATCCGAATGGAATTTAGACAGGTAGTGTTCGCCGGTGTCGCAGACAATAAATACTACGAGGCCGGACTCGTCAAGGTCCTTTGCGATCTTCAAAGCTGCGGCAAAATTCGTTCCCGTCGAGCCTCCGCAAAATATGCCCTCGCGACGTGACAGCAGACGTGCGTAATCAAACGAATCGCGGTCGGTGACATTGATGATCTCGTCAACGATCTTCATATCAGCGTTGCCCACGGGCAAGCTTTGGCCTATGCCTTCAACAAGATAAGGCGTCGCCTCGGGCACGTGGCCGGATTCTTTGTAGGTCTTAAAGATCGAGCCGTACGGGTCGGCCCCGACGATCTGCACCTTCGGGTTCATCTCTTTCAGATAGCGCCCGGTCCCGCTGATAGTGCCGCCGGTCCCAATACCCGAAACAAAATGCGTGATCTTGCCGTCGGTATCCGCCCAGATCTCCGGGCCGGTCGTCCGGTAATGTGCCAGCGGATTGCCCGGGTGAGCGTACTGGTCGGGATAGAACGAATTCGGTGTTTCCCTGTGAATGCGGGCCGCAGTCTCATGATAGTGGTCCGGTGTACCCGGTTTTGCCGCCGCAGGCACGACAACCACATCTGCCCCCATGCTCTTGAGGTAACGGACCTTCTCGACCGAGACTTTGTCCGTCAAAACAAAGATACACTTGTATCCTCGAACCGCCGCCACAAGAGCCAACCCAATGCCCGTATTACCTGATGTAGCCTCAATGATCGTCCCACCTTTCTTTAGGACGCCCTCTTTTTCGGCCATTTCGATCATTGAGATGCCGATGCGGTCCTTGACCGAATAGCCGGGATTCAGGCTTTCCATCTTTGCCAGGATCGTCGCCTTGATCTTGTGCTGTTTTGTAATGTGGTTGATACGGACGAGCGGCGTGTTGCCGATCAGTCCCAGAATGTCATTATAAAATTTCATTTTTCCGAAGTTTTCAAGTAGCGCAGAAACAGTTTATGCGGAAAGCGATTTTGAGGCAAGAATCAGCCAAAAAAACGAGCAAAATGATCCTCGTATCTGGGGAGTCATTCTTGCACTTTTGACTAGAATTGCCCATTTAATGCTTGACATCGACAAAAAGATATTTATAAATGATAGTAACTCGAATTAAAACTTGAAATTTAAACAAGGATACTTACGCGGCCATACCCATTAAGGGTTTGGAATCAGGTGCATTATTAGACTTTTCGACCGGGCATTTTCCCGAAGAATCGAACCAAGGAGATCAATTATGTTCACGCAGAAATCGTCGTCACGCCTTTTTGTTATCACGTTACTTCTTATTGCTATCGCAGTTGTCGCCGTGAGCGCCAATTGGAGTGGTGGGTTTGGTTTCGGCCTGTTTGAGGCTAAGGCATCGGGCACGGCGCCGGTGGATGGAGCTTCTAAGGGTGAAGTGTCCGTATTCACCGAAAAGCGCGCC
>CAZUEI010000072.1:0-6802 GCA_964618985.1 uncultured Chloracidobacterium sp. | reverse complement strand
CCGGTCTATGTATCAACTGACGGAGGCACGACCTATAACTATGGCGGGCAGGCTGCGGCAAACGCAACCTCCGCATTGGTCACCGGACTTTCTGCTGCAACGACTTATCACTTCAAAGTTTACTCGGTCACCGAAGGCGTGTTGAGTTCGACGTCCGCTGACGGAAGCCAAATGACCGGTCCGGCCATTTCGGGCACCAAGACACTTGGTCCGGGCGGGGACTACACTACCTTTGCCGCAGCCATTAACGACGTGAACGGAGGTGTACTTGCCCCCGGGGTAACTTTCAATATAGCTGCAGGAACAACCTTTCCCGAGAATGCCACCTGCATTACCGGCGGTTCTTCTTCGGCTCCGGTAGTGTTCCAGAAGGCCGGTGCAGGAGCGAATCCGGTCATCCAGCCTCCGGGAAGCGCAAGCGCTCAGGATGCCGGCATTTGCATATTTGGCGGCGACTACGTGACGTTTGACGGGATAGACGTCAACGTCGTGGGTGGCACCACTGTCGAGTACGGAGTTCTTTTATTTAGCTCTTCCGCTACGAATGGAGCCCAAAACAACACTATTAAGAACTCAGCGATCACAATGAATAGAACGAACACGTCGTCGATAGGCTTGTTCCACACCTTCGTCTCCGGTGGAGCGGCAACGGCTGCTTCCGGGGCACAGTCTAATAACAAGTATTACAACCTTGCGATCGAAAATGCTTCGAGGGGCATTTTGTTGAACGGAGGATCCACGACATTTCCTGATACCGCCTGCGAAATTGGCACTACAGGCGGCGGTACGACAACCGTTGGAGCGGTCGCAACCGCAAATGATATCGGCGGCGGCACAGCAGCCACTTATGGAATCCAGGCTGCTAGCCAATCGGGAGTGAAGATCTTCAATACTGAAGTTCGCAATGTCGGGGTAACCAGCGGCAGCGTCACCGTTGACGGCATTCTGCTTGCAAGCTTCCTTGGGGCGCCGAATGAGATCTATAACAACAAGGTCCACGATCTTAAGAATAACAGCACTACCGCGACCACAGGCATTTCAGGTATTCGGGCTACTCACGGCACCACTGGCACCAACGTTGCCCGTATATATAACAACTTTGTTTACGGCATCACATCGGGATTCACGGGAACGGCGACTGCTACGAGACAGCTTAGAGGTATTTATTTAAGCGCAACCGGCGGCTCGACCGCGCAGGAATTCGATGTTGATTTCAACAGCGTCCTGATGGACGGGTCATCGTCGCCAAATATTTCGAGCTCAGCTTTTGAGATCGCCACTGCTACCGGGCCAGTCAATAAGGTCCGTAATAACATTTTTGCGAACGTGACCGGTGCACAGGTGACCGCAAAACATTACGCTTGGGTTTCTACCAGCACTGCGATCGGCGGCACCGGCTCTGTTTCTGACAACAATGACCTTTATATAGCCAATGCGACGAACGGATTCGTCGGATTGGCCACAAGCGATCGGGCCACTTTAGGAGCCTGGCAGACAGGCACCGGCCAGGATGCATCCAGCAAGGCGACAAACCCGCAGTTCACATCGGCGACCGACCTCCATATCAATCCGGCAGTCGGAACGGAAGTTGAAAGCGGAGCTTCGTATTTCGGCGGTTCGATAACGTGGGCAGGACAGGATATCGATGGGACTACTCGTAACGCGACCACTCCTGATATCGGCGCCGACGAGGGTACGTTCACATTCCTTGACGTTAGCGCTCCAGTGATCAACTACTCGCCGCTCATTAACACGACCAGCACCTCAAATCGCACGGTTTCTGCGACGATCACCGATATATCGGGGATCGGGACTGCAGGCAATTCACCTCGACTTTACTTCAAGAAATCCACCGATGCATCGTACGTTTCCACTGCGTGCGGAGCCCCGACGGGGAATGTGTATCCGTGCACGACCGACTATAGTTTGGTCGGCGGCGGTTCTGTGTCTGTTGGCAACATCATTCAGTATTTCGTTGTTGCTCAGGACACACTTGGCAACCTGGCCGCCAATCCCAGCGCCGGTTTTGTAGGCACGAACGTTAACACGGTAACTACACCGCCAACGACACCTAACTCATACACTATTGCCGCCGCGATCACGGGCACTAAGACGGTATGTGCCGCTGGGTGCGATTATACGGGCCTGACGATTGCATCGACTGGCCTCTTCAATGCGATCAACACCAGCATCCTGACCGGAAATCTCAACATAGAGATCGCCGGCGACCTTACGGCCGAGACCGGTGCGGTTGCTTTGAATCAACCGATAGAAGAGCCAGCCGGAAGCAACTTTACAGTGAAGATCTATCCGACGGGCTCGTTCGATGCACTACCGCGCGTTATTTCGGGCAGCTCAGCCACTGGTCTCATTAAACTGAACGGAGCCGACCGCGTAACAATCGACGGCTCGATCGGCGGCACGGGTACGGATCGAAATTTGGCTATCTCCAATACGAATGCCGGCACTTCGTCAGGCGTTCTATGGATCGCGAGCGCGTCGGCAAGTGATGGTGCAAACAACAATACGATCAAGAACTGCATTGTCAGAGGAAATACCCAAACCACCACGCTGGCGGCCATTAATACGGGCGGCACGAGCGCAATTAACGTCGCTGCTTTGGCCCAAAATAACAACACCACCATCCAAAACAACCTGATCGCCAGGTCGCAGTATGGAATTCGAACTGCGGGAACTTCTACGAGCGTGCTCGATCAAAACCTGAGCATCTCAGGCAATACACTCGGCACATCTACCGCCGGTGACGGGTTCAATATCACGGGTTCGTATTCACAGTTTTGCCAGAACTGCTCGATTACCAATAACGACGTTCAGAACGTAGCCGGCACAAGCGCCACGAATATGACCGGCATTACGCTTTTGGATTCCAAGACGACCACGGTCAGCAGAAATAAATTGCACAGCATGAATTACACCGGGACGTCCACGACAAAGGTATACGGCATTCACTCGTCCGCGTCGTCCTTTGCGACTGCAGGAAATTCTAGTGCCAACACTTATAAGAACAACGCCGTTTATGACTTGACTTCGGCCTGCACCAGCGCGTCATGGTGTATGTCCGGCATCAACAACGAGGGCGGTTACGGCGATCTGTATTACAACAACTCAGTATCGCTCAGCGGAACCCTCACCGGCACTACCGCAGGCGGTGTATCTGTAGCCGCATTTAGTATCGGAAACGGTATAACCTCCGCGACCTCAACCAGCGGCGGCTTTGATATTCGCAACAATGCGTTCTCGGTGACGGGAACTTCGGCTGCGGCGATCTCGGCCTATACCCACTTTACAACGCTCGCGAACTATACGGGTTCGACCCTGAATTACAACGACCTTTACATTGCGACGACGGGATCCATCGTCGCAAGGGTCGGCCGAATAAATGGTGCCGACGCGATCCTTTTGGCCGCATGGCAAACTGCCTCCGGCGAAGGTGTGAATTCCTTATCCTCAAACCCGCTATTTGCATCGGCAACTGATCTGCATATCACTGCGGCGAGCCCGCTATACCAAGCCGGCCAGACAATTGTGTCGGTGACGGATGATTTCGAGGGCGACGCGCGTCCGCAGCAGTTGACATATGAGATCGGCGCCGATGAATTTGTGTCCGCCGCCGGCAATCTGGCGCTTAGTTCGTCCACTTATGGCGCAAATGAGGGGTCTCCGATCGCAGCGACGGTCAACCGCACATCAGGCAGCACGGGCACCGTGGGAGTTACCTACACGCTGGCCGATACCGGCGCCACAGGCGGTGCGGCTTGCACCGCGGGCGTAGATTACATCAACCCAGGGCCGCAGCTGCTTTCATTTGCAGATTCTGTAACAAGTCAGCCAATAAGCGTTACGACGTGCGCGGACGCGATTGTCGATGCCGGCGAAACATTTACGATCACCCTTTCGGCCCCGACTGGCGGTGCCGCCCTCATATCGCCGACGGTTGCGACCGCGACGATTACCGATATTCCGCCCGGCACGCTGCAGCTTAACTCGGCCACTTATGGTGGGAACGAGAATACTATAGTGATGGCAACGGTAGATCGCGTCAGCGGCGCATCGGGAACCGTAATGGTTGATTACGCGCTGGCTGGCAGCGGCGGCAGCCCGGCCACGGGCGGCGCGGCTTGCACAGCGGGTGTGGACTTTATCAGTACAGGCGGGACGCTCACCTTTGGCAATACGATAACGAGCCAGCCGCTCAACGTCACGCTGTGCGCGGATGCTATCACCGATGTAGGTGAAACATTTACGATCACGCTTTCCAACCCGACTAACGGGGCAGTGCTCGGTTCGCCGACGGTTGCCACTGTGACGATCACCGACGTTCCACCGCCTCTGAGCGGCACTTACAACGTGCCCGGCGATTATGCCTCGCTGACCAATGATGGAGGCATCTTTGCGGCATTGAATCTTTCAGGCGCGGCCGGCAACATTACTATCAACGTCGCCGCCGACCTGACCGGTGAGACCGGAACACATGCTCTGAATTCGCTTGCGGGCGGGTGGACTGTTTTGATCCTACCGACAGGCTCATTTGAAGCTCTTCCCAGAACGATCACGGGATCGGCATCCGGAGCCCTTATCAGGCTGAACGCTGCGGACGGCGTCACTATCGACGGTTCTACGTCGGGCGGCACCGACCGTAACCTTACGATCACTAACACCAATACCGGCACCACGTCGGCAGTCGTTTGGCTGCAGTCAAGCGGCGCGGACGGCGCTACTGGAAATACCGTCAAGAATTGCAATCTTGTCGGTAATTCAAATACGACAACGCTGTTCGGTATCGGCATGGGAGGTGCCACAATAGGCACGTCGAGCCTGGGTACCGGCAACAATTCTAATACGATCCGGAACAACAGTGTCAGCAAGACGCAGTACGGTATTTATTCGCAGGGCGCGAGTGCGGCGAATAAGAATACAGGCAATGTCATCACGCAGAACTCGATGAATACGGCTTCGCCGGATAACATCCAAATCTGTGGTGTGAGGGTGGGTTTTGAGGACGGCATCGAGATTTCCAGAAATACGATAGATGGATTGACCAGGACGACCGACCTTGTTGCAATTGCCGTCGGTCTTGACCCCACCGCGGTTGGAGTCAGCACTTCGACCGGTAACGAGGTAACTAATGCCACGATCTCGCGCAATAACATCGGGTCTGTTTCCTCCACGAGCGCGACCGGTTTCACGGCGTTTGGCATCGGTGTGGCTTCATTCGCATCCGGCACGACGACGGTCGTTAACAACTTCGTTTCAGGTGTTACTGCACTTTCAACCTCGCCGGATATCACTTCGGGAATATATCTGGGCGGGGTGACAGGCACCGGAACTGCACAGGTTTACAACAATTCTGTTTCTATGACAGGCACCCGAGGCGCGGCCACTTATCCATCTTTTGCATTGGCTATCACGGGCACGACACCGGTTGTGGATATCCGCAACAACGCGTTGATGAATACCCAGACATCGACAGGTGCCGGACAATCCTATGCGATTGGCCTCTCTTATACCAGCACCGTGGGTAATTACACAAATCTTACTTCGAACTACAATGACCTGTACGTCAGCGGTTCATCCAGTGTGCTTGGCAAGGTCGGCAGTCTGGCTCAGGGCAGCGGCACAAACAAGGCCACGCTTGCAGATTGGATCACCGAAACCGGGCGTGACACCCCGAACTCAATCTCCTCGGACCCGCTGTTTACCTCATTGACCGACCTGCATGTTACGAGCGGTCCGCTTCTGAACGCCGGCGAGACCATCGGGGCGGTAACCGATGACATCGACGGCGAGACGCGTCCGCAGAACGCCGTGTATGAGATCGGAGCGGACGAGTATTTCATGGGTTCTCCGACAAATACACCGACCGAGTCGCCTACGCCTACTGAAACATTCACGCCGACGAGTACTGCTACGGAAACGGGCACGGCAACACAAACGAGCACGGCGACGGACACTCCGACTCCGACTCCGACATGTCCGAGTTTCACCATTGTCTACACTGAGAATTTCGATGGTGTCACCGCTCCGGCGTTGCCTGTAGGCTGGACGGCTGCAAATGCCGCGGTGAGTACTTCGCCTACGCCGCAAACGCAGGACGGAATATTGTGGGTAACTTCAACGGCGTCTGCCGATACATTGCCAAACGCCGCATTTATCAATGACCCGGCTACGGCACACGACAAGCGGCTCGATTCGCCGTCGATCGCGATTCCAAGCGTGCCGGCTCAGTTGACTTTCCGGCACAGCTACAATTTTGAGAACTCCACGAGCCATTTTGACGGCGGAGTTCTCGAGATCAGCATCAATGCCGGCGCGTTTACTGATATACTTGCCGCAGGGGGAGCTTTTGTCAGCGGTGGTTACAATGGAACTATATCGGCCAGCTTCCAAAGCCCCATTCTCGGACGTCAGGCATGGGGCCGTAATTCCGGTGGCTTCATCACAACAGTTGTTGACTTGCCAGTGGCGGCAGCCGGCCAGAACATTGTCCTGAGATGGCGCATGGGCAGTGACTTGAGTATTGCAGGCACAGGTTGGTATGTTGACACCATATCGATCGGCGTGTGTGCCGCAACACCGACAGCTACAGCGACTGAGACTGCGACGGCAACCAACACGCCAACGCCTGGCGGTGCGGCTTCTATCAGCGGAACGATCACCTACGGTAACGCTATCGGCAATCCTGTACCGCCTCGGTTTATCAGGAACGTATCGGTGGCGAGCACTGCGGGTGCTCCTCCGGTCGGCCCTGTGATCACAGGAACTCCGGGAACATACTCGCTGA